>CAMWMT010000051.1 GCA_947175375.1 uncultured Clostridiaceae bacterium
TATCCTTTGTTTCCGCCTGTTCACAAACAAATTCAGCGGATAACTTTTAATTATCCTTCATACTCAATTAGCAATCCGTCTTACAAAATTTATAACTCTCTTTCTATGCCAAAAATATCAATAAGAATGTCAAAGATAAGTAAAATAATTATATCATTCATTTCCATATCATCCACATTTATGACATACTTTGCACTTTAAAATGCATATTTTACAGAAAAGATTTAAAAATTATCATTTTTTGTATTGAGATTCTCAAAAATACCATACAATTCGTCTCTAGTCAGCCCATATGTGCCTTAGTCAAACACTTTCTATTTCTGTGCAAACTTTTCCAGTCAAAAATAAATATTTACAATTTGCCAACCACAAATATAAAAAACAAACACTATCTCACAAGCCGTGTTCGCCTTTCACACAACTATTATATTGTTAAAACCCCCGCTCCTGTCATTCACTCGGAGCTCTCTTTATTCTGTACAAATCCCGCATACACCACCGCGAAATAGACTACATAGATTCCAAATAACAAAAAGATACTCTTTCTTCAAACCAGCTCCTCCTTGTAAGTTAAAGTTTATGAATAGCTTTAGCTTACTCATAAAATTAAAAGGAACAGCACAAATGCAGCAACAAGCGAGTCTCCGTGCGCGAAGTCTATCTATTCTTCATTTATAAGTTTTGCGCTTTCCGTCACTGTCCCCATATTGAAATGTGGCAACAAGTTCTGTCATAGACTGTTTTTTATATTTTTCCCCCAAAAGCGGCCTCAAGACGTTCCAGCATTTCATAATCCCCCTCTGCAGGGTTAGGTATTCTGTTTCTTCTTATTGATAAACACAAGAAATAGAATACAGACAATAACAACACCGGTCAGCAATACATTTTTTCCTTTTTACTCATACTTCTCTCCCTGTTTTATATGCCAAGATCAACAGCTTCACTTCCATAAGCATCATCCTCTCTCCAACACAAATATTCTATTACAAAACACTCAATTAGTACATCTACAGGGACTATTTTTTCGGCACACATCATATAATAATTAGTACAGCGACAGGGATTAGTGGTGATGCAATGCAACTAAATAAAGCCGTCAGCAACCGGCTGTCAGAACTTCTTTCAGAACGGCACATGACACAGCACCAGCTTTTTATGAAAAGCGGCGTGCCAAAATCAACGATAGGAAACGTCATTAACTGTTCCTATGAATCCGTAAAATTGCGGATCATCCATGAGATGTGTCAGGGATTAGGCATAACACTATGTGACTTTTTTCAGTCCCCATTGTTTGACGATGAACATCTTGAACCATAAACTCCAATACGCCCATTTGAGGATGTATCGGAGTTTCTGTTTGGAAAGCGGCTTTCAAAACCCTGATCTCCAACTGAATATTGATTTCTGCCTGTTGTTTTATTTTTCTTTCAGTAGCTTCTCATACTGGGATTCCCTTTCATATTCAACTTTTGCATTTTCCGTCTTCAAAGAGTAAACTCGCACATAAAAACAGAACCAAGAGTACCGTATTAGTACTCCCGGTTCTTCCTTGACCTTCGCTCCAGGCATTCACCCGGTGCACTCTGTATTCTGCACAACCCCCGCATACACCACCGCAAAATAGACCACATAGACTCCGAAGAACAGTAGGATACTCTTTACAAAAAACTCCCCTGCGGAAACGGGCATACCGGTCAGCCCATCCAGCTTTTAGTCACAGGACTGCCGTATCTCGTTTTTCCCATCTGCAGTGGTTATTTTTCAAATATTTCGCCGACCCTGCATCCAGAATCAGAAAAGTATGACATTCTCTTATACCAGACAAAAAAGCAGAACAGGCCCAGTCCGCAGATAACGCCACCAAACAAAAACGCCAGTGACAGGTTCCATTCAGACAGTGCACCGAATATAAGGTTTGTTCCAATCGCAACGCAGTCTGTAAACATAGCATTGACGCTCAGTGCAGTGGCTCTGTTTTTTGTTTTGACCTGTCTGTTTTGAATCTCCGCCTGGAATGGCTGAAACAGGCTGTTCGATATCCGAAGGACCAGAATTCCGATCACAGAGGGAACCGCATACCTGCTAAAAGCCAGTATCACGCAAGAACTAACTGCCAGGCCGCTGAATAATAAAAACGAAAAACGCATACCGGTTTTTTTCGTAACAGCAGAGGAATAAACTCCGCACAGGCCAAGTATAGTCGCAGCAATGTAGACAATTCCAATGACGGAATTCCCCATACCACACCGGCTGTATTGAAGCTGGTTCAGGAACACCGTAACGGTCTGATGAGTTTCGGACAGAAATGCAACTGCCGTCAAAAACAGAATTAAATTGTGATCATATAATATGTCTCTTAATGTGGCCATAAATGATCCTGTCTGAGCCTGATCGACTTCATTCTCCTTCACTTCCGTCAAAAAGAAAGACAGAACCGCAGAAATGCCATAACTGATGACGGTCAGAAAACCTGCCAATGGATAGTTATCTTTCACTACCAAGGAAAATACTGCCGCTGCAGCCAGCAGGCCGCCCATACTCATACTGTTATAAATTCCAAATGCTTTCTGGCTGTCTTTCCCCTTGCAGGAAAGATAGATGATACTGAAGTCCACGCCGGAAAGACCGGCCAGTACAACACTCAGCATGACACGCTCTAATAAAAATCCGCCAAAACCCGTCGCTTTCCAGAATACGATCTTGGAAACAAAATACAGTCCGCTGCAGAAAATCATGGTCCTTCGATATCCGATCCTATCTGCCACAAACCCCCAGGGAATCTCCAATGCAATGCATAATGCAAGTGATATACTCTCAATGAGCGTGATCTGAAAAACAGAAATGCCCTGTGCCTGCCGATACAAAGTTGCAACTGGTCCATAAAAAACCATCCCCTGTAAAAGTGCAATGGCATACATCAAATATATATTTTTCTTCATAAATTAAATCATCCTTTCCTGAAACATACGTACAACAAGCAGACACTGTTTCTACAGTGCCAGGTATTCCTTCCTGTTGTACTCTAATCAGATTGGACGATTCATAAAAACTCTTTCCTTATTCTAAAGCAAACTGAAATTCCACTTCATTATATGATACCGTGATTTCTTTTTCAAGCATCTTCCTGCTGTCATTATGTAACTGCTCCAGGTACATGACCATGATTCCAGCGCCTGTCATAGCCGTCCGGATCGGCAAAATACAGACGATAACAACGGATTTTCAAATATGCGTGCACAATCTCCCCTGAGATGGTATAATATCACCAACTGAAGCAAAGCGAAAGACATCATTTTGGAGGTAGACATCTATGGCATGGTATGACGAAGCTGTATTTTATCACATCTATCCGCTGGGGCTCTCTGGAGCTCCGAAGCAGAATCCCTACGGGGCGCCGAAGCACCGGCTGAACACGCTGCTTCCCTGGATATCCCATATAAAAAACATTGGCTGTAATGCACTTTATATCGGTCCTCTCTTCGAATCTGTGGGGCACGGCTATGAGACGACCGATTACAAAAAGCTGGACAGCCGTCTGGGCACCAATGAGGACCTAGCTGCTTTTGTGGCAGAATGCCATCGGCAGGGGATCAGAGTCGTACTGGATGGAGTCTTCAACCACACCGGGCGGGATTTCTTCGCGTTCCAGGATCTGAAGCAGAACCGGGAGCACTCCGCTTATAAGGACTGGTACTGCAATGTGAATTTCTGGGGAAATAATGAATACAACGACGGATTTTCCTATGAGAACTGGGGTGGGCACAACCTTCTGGTCAAATTAAACCAGCATAACCCTGCAGTCAAGGATTATATCTGTAAGGTCATCCGCTTCTGGGTCCGTGAATTTGATATCGATGGGATTCGACTGGATGCCGCAGATGTACTGGATTTTGAATACATGAAAGCGCTCCGCAGGACTGCCAATGAGGTAAAGCCGGATTTCTGGCTCATGGGAGAGGTCATCCACGGCGACTACACCCGCTGGGTCAACGAAGGCACCCTGCACTGTGTCACCAACTATACACTGCATAAGGCTCTTTATTCCGGACATAATGACCACAATTATTTTGAGATCGCCCATACGGTAAAACGGCTCTATGATATGGGCGGCCGCCGCATCGACGGACTCCGGCTCTACAATTTCACAGATAACCATGATGTGGAGCGGATCTACACAAAGCTTAATAAGAAAGAGCATTTCGCCCCGGCGCACATTCTGCTCTATACGCTGCCCGGTGTCCCATCTGTCTACTATGGTTCGGAATTCGGGATCGAAGGGAGAAAGGAACGTCACTCTGATGATTCTCTTCGGCCTGAACTCTCATTATCTGATTATGCAGATGCATCAAAGACAAATCCCTGCACACGGCTGATCACCGCCCTCGGCAGGATACGCCAGCGCACCACCGCTCTGTCCTATGGAGATTACCAAGAACTTCTACTTACCAACCGACAGTATGCATTTTCCAGAAATCATGATGGAATATCCGTGGTCGTCACCGTGAACAATGACGACAGTGATTATGTCATGACACTCCCTGCGGGAAACGCGGCACAATACATGGGAGCTTTGTCTGGTGAAAGGGTGTCTGTAGTCGACGGAAGGATCGTCGTAAATGTAAAGGCAAATTCCGGAGATATCTGGGTGCCTGTCCTGGAAGGGCAGAATGCTGAACCTGAATATAAAGAAATGTCTGAGATACCGGTGCCTGTACAAGAAAATAAAACCGTCCCGGAAGAGTCAACAGCACCATCTGTAGAAACTGCTCCGGCATCCTCAGCAGAGGCACTGGTATCAGAAGCATCAATTGAAAAACCGATAGATACATCGGCAACAAAAGCAACAATTGAAAAACCGGCAGATACACCGGAAGCAGAAGAAGCGACCAGAAATCAATCGGATGCACCGGCAAAAGCACAGATAAAAACGCAGAAATCAGAATCAACAGAATACTGGTGGAAAACAACTACAGCAGATATCGAAGATGAAGATCCGGTAAAGACACCAGACGCAGAAACAACCGCCGAAAATTCGGTAGGGACATCAGATATAGAGACAGCCGCCGAAGATCCGGTAAAAACGTCGAATACAGAAACGGCCACTGAAGATTCAGCAAAAATATTGGATACAGAATCCGCAGCAGAGAATCTCACAAAGACATTAGATGCAGTCCCAACAGCAGAGAATCCTGCAAAAACATCAGCGGAATCAGATGCCGAGATCTTCGAAAAAGGACGGATTGCCGGGCTTCAGGAAGCAATTCTTGCGATCATGGAGAAAAACGGTCCTGTTACGGACCAGATGCGCCGGGATGTCATGGAAAATACCTATCATGACTCTTTGATCACCTGGGTAAAGAGTTTTCGATAATCCTAGAGGGGATTGTAAAATGTAACCCTGTCCGTGTGCTCAGCAACGCTGTGTGGATTGGAGCGGTGTCCGATCCATTCCATACGAGTGCTGAGCACACGGACAAAGCGCTATTTGCAACACCCCGCCTGACAGACCATTCTTATATTTGAGCAGACAGGGAGGGCGAAAAGGCATGCTCTATCCAACCATCGGTGTTCCTCTAATGGGGAATGGTATCTTACGAAGATGCGAACAATATCAGTACACCCGCTGTCTCCGGAATGCCGGAGCATCCGTACAGCTGCTTGCCCTACACGCTTTCCCAAGTGCGGTGGATGCTGCCCTGGCACAGTGCGACGGCTTTTTATTTCCTGGCGGGCCTGACATCGGGCCGGAACTTTATGGGCAGGCTCCTCTGCCGTCCTGTAAGGAACCGGATTCTGCCAGAGATGATTTTGAACTGCTCTTGCTCCGCGCGGCGCTGGAGGCGCATAAGCCTCTGTTCTGTATCGGTAGGGGAATGCAGCTTCTGAATGTCATCTTTGGAGGCACGCTGATGCAGGATATCCGTTTAAAACAGGACTATCAGCATTCCGATCTGCTGCACCGGACAACTGCCACGCATCCCATCGACATTGATCCCAATAGCCTTCTGGCTTATCTGCTGGATACGGACACCCTCTCCGTCAACAGCCTGCACCATCAGGCTGTTGATGAGGTGGGAGAAGGGTTATGGGTTCCGGCAGACAGCCCGGAAGGGTTTGCAGAAGCACTGGAACTGGATGACTATCCTTTCTGTCTCGCTGTACAGTGGCATCCGGAAGCTATGGCTAGGCGCACGCCAACGCAGCAACAACTGTTCCGGGCTTTTGTGAATGCATGCAGATAAGTACTATCTGATCTTGATCATTCTGTAAAAAGCGGAGTCGAATAGTACCGGTCACCAGTATCCGGAAGGAGTGCAACAATCGTCTTCCCTTTATTCTCCGTACGCTTTGCAAGCTGGATCGCTGCAGACAGCGCTGCACCTGATGAGATGCCCACCAGGACTCCTTCTTTCTTCGCCAGCAGTTTTCCTTTCTCAAAGGCATCATCATTCTCGATTGTGATGATCTCATCATAAATTTTCGTATTCAGTACCTCAGGCACAAATCCGGCTCCGATTCCCTGGATCTTATGCGGTCCACCCTTTCCTTCCGAGAGGACCGGAGAAGCGGCTGGTTCCATTGCCACGATCTGGATATTCGGATTTTTGGACTTCAGATACTCTCCTGTACCGGTCAGGGTTCCGCCTGTACCGACACCTGCCACGAAGATATCCACTTTCCCGTCTGTGTCCTCCCAGATCTCCGGTCCGGTCGTCGCCCTGTGGACTGCGGGGTTTGCCGGATTCACAAACTGTCCCGGAATAAAGCTGCCCGGAATCTCCTGTGCCAGTTCCTCTGCCTTTGCAATGGCACCCTTCATACCTTTGGCTCCTTCTGTCAGAACCAGCTCTGCCCCATATGCCTTCAGGATATTTCTTCTCTCAACACTCATGGTCTCCGGCATGGTCAGGATGATACGATACCCTTTCGCCGCCGCAATGGAAGCAAGACCGATTCCGGTGTTGCCCGATGTTGGCTCTATGATAACGCTGCCTTCCTTCAGAATTCCTTTTGCTTCCGCATCCTCGATCATTGCTTTCGCGATCCGGTCTTTGACACTGCCTGCCGGATTAAAATACTCCAGCTTCACCAGGACTGTAGCCTCCAGCCCCAGCTCCTTCTCTACATTCGTAATCTCTACCAGTGGTGTATTTCCAATCAGCCCAAGTGTCCCTTTATAAATTTTCGACATGTTTTCAACTCCTGTTCTTCAGATTTTTCTCATCATACTCTCTTTTTCCTACTTTGTCAATAGGAAAATAGTGTTTTATCTGAGGTCACGGAGTATCATCCACTACTCTCTATATCGAATCACATCCCTATCCTCCAGCACCTCCGTAGAGTTAACGATCAGTTCGGTTTCCCGGCTGATCACCCCTTCCTCGATGGCCGCATAGCTGTCATTTTGATCCAGCACTTTTACATACACCTGTTCAGCTACAAGTTCTGTTCCCAGGATTCCGGAGCGTTCACTGACAATGTAGACGAATTTCCGCTGGCTGGCATCCTCATGCAGCGCATTCAAGGGAATGCAGCAGGAGAAGGTCTCAGACTGCGCCTCTACCCCAAAGGTCCCGCTCTGTCCGATGGTCCCAGTCTTGTCCGGAAGGAAGACACGGGCGTCATACAGCTCCGGATTCATCTCATTTTCCGCCACATAATCCACGGTCAGGTCTTTTACAGCAGAACCTCCCAGCGTCAGGGATACGGAATCTCCCTGATTTACATACTTCTTCTGTTCCTTTGTGAGGGATACCTGAAACTGCATAGGGCTCGTCAGATCCGCATAGACCACCGCCGCTCCGTCTCCTACCCGTTCTCCCGGATTTACCTGGATTCGTGTAACGATTCCTTCTGCTTCCGGATAGACCTGCCCAGAGGCATCCTGCACTTCCCGGTACGCTGACAGCTCCGTCTGCAGCGAAGAAAGCTCCAGACGGCTCACCTCCAGGCTGCTGTCCGCGCCAGAGGGCAGCTGGCTGTCTGCTACCTTCCTCCCGGCATCCAGCAGCTGGTCAGACTGTGAACGTTCGGCATCCTCTACTGCCCGCTCTGCGGTTCCGATGGCATCCTTTAACGCTTCCTTTTTCGCTTCCCATACAGACTGCTCTGCGTCTTCTCCGCTGAAATCCGGCTCTTCCACCGGATGAGCTATATGGGACTCATATTCAGACACGGCGTCCTCATATGCTTTTTTCGCGTTCTTTTCCTCCTTCCTGGCTGCTTCCAGCTGGTCAGACAGCACATTGTCATCAGTCCCTGGACCCGGAGAATCGGCATCCTGTTCTGCGGATTCCGGCTGCCCTGGCAGAGAGGAAGCATTCCCCTCCGTATCTTCCTGCTGCCCGGCAGCCGATTCTCCTGACCCAGCTCCTTCCTGCCGCCTGGAAGATTCTTCCTTTGCATGTCTTTCCTGCTTCCTGGAATCTTCTTCCTCCAGCCGCTTTACTTCTTCCTGCGCTTTCTCATATGCATCTTTCTTAGCCGCCATCTCCTTACGAAGGGACGCTTCCTTTTCAACCCACTCTTCATAAGCTTCCTGCGCTGCTTTTCTGTCTTCCTCTGAAGTAAGCTGCACCCGGTTGTCCTTATGGGCATCATATGCGTCTTCTGCGTCGTTCAAGTCTTCCCGGGCACGCTCCAGCGCCTCTCCTGCCTTCTGTTCTTCCCGGGCATAATCCTCCTGCGCCCGGGCATTCTCGGTCTGCTGTTTCTGCGCGTCCAGGCTCCGGTTCTGTTCCATCGCCGCGATCTGAAGCTGGAGTTTCTTGATCGCCAGTTCCTTTTCCTGTATCTGCTTCTTAAGGTCCTCCATATCCAGGTCAAAGAGCAGTGTCTCCGGCGTCACACGGTCGCCTACATTGGCATAGACCGTCCGTACCCGGAGCCCGGAGAGCGCCGTCACTGCATATTCCCTGCCCTGACGCACGATCCCCTCTGCCTCGACACTGTGGTTGAGCGCCATCCGTCTGGGTGTCTCTACTGTCACCTGCGGAAGCCTCGACGCATAGACGGACCGGGAGATCAGCGTACACAAAAACATTAAAATCAAAAATAATGCAAATGCTGTCAATATCTTCTTCTGTCTTTTCCACAATTCCATCATGTCTCACTCCTTTAACGCCGAAGCCACGATCCCCTGCTCCAGATATTCCCGGCCTGACAGGAATACGAATACCGCCGGAATCAGCGTGATTACCGAAGCCACAAAGGAATAGCCTGCCTGCTCCAGGCTGATCTCCGGCAGATACAGCGACAATGGCCACAAAGCCTGATCCTCCAGAAATGCCAGCGGCTGCTCGATCAAGCTCCAGTATTCCAGAAATCCCAACACCATGGCAGAGAGGATCCCGCCCGACGCCAGCGGAAGACCCAGCTTTACAAAAATCATCCACTCTCCTGCTCCATCGATCCGTGCCGCCTCGATCAGCCCCTTGGGCAGGTTACAGAAGCCCCTATATACCAGGAACACTGGATAGGTGGAAAATACTGCCGGCAGGATGATCGCTTCATGGGTATTCATCAGTTCCAGCCCATCCAGCACCAGATAACTGGACAGCATCGTTACCTGAAACGGCATCAGCATCAGCACGATATACAGCGTAAATAAAAGCCGCCGGAACCTGAATGGATATACCGCGAATGCCCACGCCGCCGGAACCGCGATCAAAAGCTGCCCCAGGAGGATACAGACCGTGATCTTCATGGAATTCCAGAATACAATAAAAAACTGCGGAGTCTGGAACAGAATCTTCCCATAGTGGGAAAAGGTCGGATAGGATGGAAAGAATTTCCATGTGACCAGTTTTTCTGTATCCGCCATCAGGGGCCAGAGGCACTCCCTCAGCTCATAACGGCTCAGAATCGAACCGCTCAGCAGAAACAGGACAGGGGCGCAGAAGAACAACCCCAGCAACAACAGGAATCCCTTTATTACTGCTTTTTGCAATGATCTTTTTCTCATAATCCTCTATCCTCTCCCCTCAGCGTCCCACAGCCTCTGCAGAAGCAGGATGACCGCAAAGAGTACCGCTCCCACGCAGACTGCGGATGCCGCCATCTTATCCAGTTCCAGATTGACGAACCAGTTGTTGAACAGGTGCTGCAAAAGATACATGCTCTCATGGGGGTACGAACCCGCCACCAGATAAGCTTCCCGGAATACTTTAAAAGAGTTCAGGAAAGAGAGCACCGTAATCGTATACAGTGATCCCTTCAGATTGGGAAAGACCACATGCCAGAAGCACTGCCGCTCTGTGGCGCCATCCACCCTGGCTGCTTCCGTCAGGCCATCAGATACCGAAAAGATTCCCGCCAGCCAGAGCACCATCGTGTACCCCAGATTTTTCCAGATATAACTGAACACCAGCACCCAGAAAGACGCCCCGGTCCCCAT
>CAMWMT010000052.1 GCA_947175375.1 uncultured Clostridiaceae bacterium
TTGTCTGTCTCAATCGGACTCAGACGTCCGTTTGAGACAGACAAAACCGACTCACCGTCCGCTCCAATCCACACAGCGCTGCTTATCCTGCAGCCGGGATCGCATTTCCCGACAGCTCCTTTTTGGAGGATTTTATGGGACTTCAGGTTATTCAGATGGTATTACCGGTGTTGGTCATGGTCGGTATCGGATATTTCTGCAACCGGAGGCAGATCTTTGATGTGAATGGTCTGCGGGGGTTGAAGGCGCTCCTGGGAGATATTATGCTTCCGGTTATGCTGTTCAATGCTTTTTTCACGGCAAATTACAGTTTTCGCGTGGTTGTGATATTCCTGGTCGTGTATCTTGGCTTCGGAGCTGCGATCGCGGCTGGATTTCTGTTGCGTCCGCTGGCAAAGCCTTATGACAAATACCTTCCGTTTCTGCTGTCAAGCGCGGAGGGCGGTATGCTCGGATATGCGCTTTATGGACTGATCGTAGGGAGCCAGTCAGGTTTTGCGGCAGTGGACTTGGGACAGACGGTATTTGCCTACACCGTATGGCTGGGCTGTCTGACCTCTGCAGACGGAGGCAGGGTAGAGGCGAAGGCATTGCTTAAAAATATGTTTTCCAATAAGTGTTTTCTGGGGATGGCCGCTGGTATTGTACTTGGTGCGGCAGGAGTCGGAGGATGGGTGATGTCCTCTGCCTGCGGGGGGATTGTTGGTGAGATGATCAGCATGCTGACGGCTCCGATTGGTGCGATCGTACTTTTGATGGTGGGATATGAACTGAATCTGCGGCGAGAGCTTTTCCTGCCGGTTCTGAAGACGGTGATCTTTCGTCTGATGGTCATGGCCGCTCTTCTGCTTATGGCGAATCTGGTTATCTTTCATTTCTTTTCGTTTGATAAAGAATTAGAGATCGCAATGATGATCCTGTATGCGCTGCCGGCGCCTTTTATCATTCCTATTTTTTCGGAGACGGGAAAGGATGGAGAATATGTGTCCACATCTTTGTCTGTTCAGACACTGGTTACTGTGGCACTTTATGCCTTGATTGCTGTCTATAGCATGAGGTAAGGAACAGTTCCTAAATAAATCATTATATTTGGCCTGCGTTTTCAAGGCAGAGAGAAGCGAAAAAAGAGGCTGTTCGCAAAACGGCAGATTCCGGCAGCATGTGGTGAGGATATCCATGAGATCCGACCATATTCTGTGGTATCATGTCATTCTGCGGCAGCCTGTTGCCTTTTAGGGGGGGGGCAAAATGTAATCCTGTCCGTGTGCTCAGCAACGCTGTCCGATCCATTCCATACGAGTGCTGAACACACGGACAAAGAGCACTTTGCAACCCCCCTTTATGCATTTAATACCGGTTCACACCGGGCAGAAATCACTTCTGTGCGTTCAATGCCGCTTCCACAAATCCCTTGAACAGTGGATGTGGCCGGTTGGGCCGTGATTTCAGTTCCGGATGCGCCTGCGTCGCAAGGAAGAAGGGATGGTCTTTTAACTCGATCATCTCTACGATTCGTCCGTCTGGCGACAGTCCGGACAGGGTCAGTCCATGCCCGGTCAGGGCAGAACGGTAATCGTTGTTGACCTCATAACGATGGCGGTGACGCTCTTCGATCTGCTCATTTCCATACAGCGCGTAGGCTTTCGTATCTTTATTCAGTACACAGGGACACGATCCAAGCCGCAGAGTTCCGCCGATATCCTCCACGCCGTTCTGGTCAGGCATCAGGGCGATGACAGGATAAGGAGTGTTGGGATTTAGTTCCATACTGTGTGCATCTTCCAGTCCGGCCACATGGCGCGCGTACTCTACGATGGCGAGCTGCATGCCAAGACATAATCCAAGAAACGGGATCTGGTGTTCTCGTGCATAGCGGATGGCTGTGATCTTACCGTCGATGCCGCGGTCTCCGAAACCACCAGGTACCAGGATACCGGACACATCTCCAAGTAGTTCTTCTACATTTTCTTCCGTGACAAGTTCAGAATCGATCCATTTAATATTTACAACCGCCCGGTTGTCGATGCCGCCATGCTTTAACGCTTCTACGACGGAGATATAGGCGTCATGGAGCTGAATATATTTGCCGACAAGGGCGACGGTTACTTCTGTTACCGGATGACGAAGCTTATTGACCATCTCGGTCCAGTCGGTAAGGTCCGGTTCGGGACAAGGAAGCTTCAGGCATTCACAGGCGACCTGTGCCAGATGTTCTTCCTCCATGGCAAGGGGCGCTTCATACAGATATTCCACATCCAGATTCTGCAGTACATTTCGCTTTGGTACGTTGCAGAACAGGGCGATCTTGTCCTTGATGCCCTTCTCCAGGGGAAGTTCTGTCCGGCAGACAATGATGTCCGGCTGGATTCCCATGCCCTGCAGTTCCTTGACAGATGCCTGGGTGGGTTTGGTCTTCATCTCCCCGGAGGCCTTCAGGTAAGGAATCAGTGTCACATGGATAATGATGGCATTGTCGTGTCCCACTTCATGCTGAAACTGGCGGATCGCTTCCAGGAATGGTTGGCTTTCGATGTCTCCCACAGTACCGCCGGTCTCTATGATGGCGATATGCATGTCCTCGGAGGTAAAATTCCGGTAGAACCGACTCTTGATCTCATTGGTGATATGAGGAATGACCTGTACTGTCCCGCCCCCGTAGTCGCCCCGGCGTTCCTTCTGCAAAACAGACCAGTATACCTTTCCGGTGGTGACGTTGGAATTCTTGTCCAGGCTCTCGTCAATAAAACGTTCATAATGTCCCAGGTCCAGGTCCGTCTCCGCCCCATCATCCGTGACGAATACTTCCCCGTGCTGTACCGGATTCATTGTACCTGGATCGATGTTGATATAGGGGTCAAATTTCTGCATGGTGACTTTGTAGCCGCGCGCTTTTAAGAGCCGTCCCAGAGAAGCGGCAGTGATGCCCTTTCCAAGCCCCGATACGACGCCTCCTGTAACAAATACGTACTTGACTGGCATATAATATAATTCCTCCTGAAGTATCTGTGATGAATAGTTACATACTGAAAGTTCAAAAAATAAAAACTCTTCTCATTATAGCTTATCCATCAAAAAAAATCCACCAGTTTTTCAGCTGCAATCCGGAAAACCTGGGATTTTATATTTATTTTAGATAAGGGACACAAAAATTCACAGTAGGTGTATTGATTTTAAAATGAAGGTTCACTATAATAAGAAGTGCTATGCGCAAGGAGGAAAAAGATGAATGATAAAAATACTCCAACAGGATCTGGAGATAACAATCAGAAAGGACCAAAGAACCGGCAAAGCATCATTATATTTGTAGTTTTTATGGTGGTAAGCTTTATGGCGCTGAACTTCATACAGAATTTTATGAAAGATGCAGGCTCTAAAGAGATCAGCTACAATGAATTTATCGAGATGCTTGAGGAAGATAAGGTAGAAAAGGTAGAAGATACCGGCCTTACCTGGGAGATCACGCCCAGGACCCAGCCGATGGAAAATGCGGAGATCATTTATTATACCGGAAAGATGGATGATGAAGAGCTGCTTCCGCTTTTGAAGGAGAAGAAGGTAGAGATCACTCCCTACATTCAGGATACGTTTTCCACTCTGGTCTGGCAGGTGGTGTGGAGCCTGCTCCCGCTGCTTCTGGTCTGGGTGGCATTTGGCTATCTAATGCGCCGGATGGGCGGCGGAGGAATGATGGGAGTCGGCAAGAGCAAAGCAAAGGTCTATATCGAAAAAGAGACAGGTGTGACCTTTAAAGACGTGGCAGGGCAGGAGGAAGCCAAGGAATCTCTAGTGGAAGTAGTGGATTTCCTTCACAATCCGGAGCGCTATGCAGAGATTGGGGCAAAGCTTCCCAAAGGTGCATTGCTGGTCGGACCGCCCGGTACCGGTAAGACGCTTCTGGCAAAGGCAGTTGCTGGAGAAGCTCATGTGCCGTTTTTCTCTTTGTCTGGCTCGGATTTTGTAGAAATGTTTGTCGGCGTGGGTGCTTCCCGTGTCCGCGACCTGTTTGATGAGGCGAAGAAAAATGCACCCTGCATCATCTTTATTGATGAGATCGACGCGATTGGAAAGAGCCGTGATTCCAAACTTGGCGGAAATGATGAGCGGGAGCAGACCCTGAATCAGCTTCTGGCAGAGATGGATGGTTTTGAGAGCAATAAAGCGTGTCTGGTATTGGCGGCGACCAACCGTCCGGAGATTCTGGATCAGGCGCTTCTGCGTCCGGGACGTTTTGACCGCCGGATCGTCGTGGAGCGTCCGGACCTGAAAGGACGTACGGATGTGCTGAAAGTACATGCGAAAAATGTGCGTCTGGATGAGTCTGTGGATCTGGAAGCGATCGCGCTGGCTACCAGTGGAGCGGTGGGTTCTGATCTGGCCAACATGATCAATGAAGCTGCGATCTTGGCTGTAAAGAACGGCAGGCAGGCAGTATCCCAGAAGGATCTGTTTGAGTCCGTGGAAGTGGTCCTGATGGGTAAGGAGAAAAAGGATCGCATTCTCAGCGCGGAAGAACGCAGGATCGTGTCCTATCATGAGGTGGGCCACGCACTGGTTAGCGCGCTTCAGAAAGATTCGGAACCAGTGCAGAAAATCACGATCGTTCCGCGTACCATGGGAGCTTTGGGATATGTTATGCATGTGCCAGAGGAAGAGAAGTTCCTGAATACGAAAAAAGAGATCGAAGCGATGCTGGTTGGCTATCTGGGAGGCCGTGCGGCGGAGGAGCTGGTCTTTGAGACGGTGACAACCGGTGCGGCAAATGATATCCAGCAGGCGACCAAGATGGCTCGTGCCATGGTGACACAGTATGGCATGTCCGAGAAATTCGGTCTGATGGGGTTGGAGTCCAAAGAAAGCATGTACTTAAATAACGGAACCGTGTTGAACTGCAGTGATGAGACGGCCGCGGATGTGGACAGCGAGGTCATGCGTATTCTGAAAGAATCTTATGAGGAGGCAAAGCGGTTGCTGTCTGAGAACCGGAAATGTCTGGATAAGATCGCCGAGTTCCTGATCGAAAAGGAGACGATTACTGGTAAGGAGTTTATGGAGATTTTCCGTAAAGTGAAGGCGGAAGAAGATGGATATCAGCAGGAAGAGCTGATATTCGCAGAATAGGTTGGAGGACGGGGACGGGTCTGCCATCAGGCGGCTCCCCGGTTCCGGCAAACAGCGCCGTGTGGATTGGAGCGGACAGCCTGCGGGTTTTTGTATGCCCCATTCGGACACAGGGGTGTCCGCCTGGATCACACAAAAACCCGCAGGCTGTCCGCTCCAATCCACACGGCGCTGTTTGCCGGAACTCGGGGAGCCGCCTGATGGCAGACCCTGATTTTAGCAGAGCCTGTTTTTGAAAGAGAGTGGCAGATGGGAGGTCGGGATATGGGATTTGACATTGAGGAGGAGTTGAAGAAGCTGCCGGCGAAGCCGGGGGTTTATCTGATGCATGATGAGAGAGATGCGATCATCTATGTGGGCAAGGCAATCTCTTTGAAAAACCGGGTGCGTCAGTATTTTCAGTCCAGCAGGAATAAAGGTGTGAAGATCGAGCAGATGGTGACACATATTGCGAGATTTGAATATATCATCACGGATTCGGAGCTGGAAGCTCTGGTGCTGGAATGTAATCTGATCAAGGAACACCGGCCGAAATACAATACCATGCTGATGGATGACAAGGCCTACCCGTTTATCAAAGTGACTGTGCAAGAGGATTATCCGAGGGTGATGCTTGCAAGGCAGATGCATAAGGATCGGGCAAAATATTTTGGGCCATATACCAGTGCTGGGGCGGTGAAGGATACCATTGACTTGATACATAAGTTGTATGGGATACGGACCTGCAACAAAGCGCTGCCAAAGATGCAGGGAAAGGAGCGACCCTGCCTGAATTATCATATCCACCAGTGTCCGGCGCCGTGTCAGGGATATATTTCGAAGGAAGAGTACGGAGAATCTGTGAAAAAGGCGCTTTCGTTTTTAAATGGGAATTATCCGCTGATTTTGAAGGAATTGGAGGAAAAGATGCAGGCGGCGTCGGAGAACCTGGAGTTCGAGAAGGCCATTGAATACCGGGAGCTGTTGAACAGTGTCAGCAAGATTGCCCAGAAGCAGAAGATCACCAGCAGCCATATGGAGGATAAGGATGTCATTGCCATGGCGGCGGATCAGGAGGACGCGGTGGTGCAGATCTTCTTTATTCGTGAGGGAAGGCTGATCGGAAGAGATCATTTTTGTTTGCATATTGTGGGGGAAGACAGGCCGGAAGAGGTTCTGGAAGCGTTTTTAAAGCAGTTTTATGCGGGAACGCCTTATATTCCGAGAGAGCTGATGATCCAGTATGAGATTGAGGAAAAGGAACTGATTGAGGAATGGCTGAGCGAGAGAAGGGGACAGAAGGTTCGGATCCGGGTGCCGAGAAAAGGGGAAAAAGAAAAACTGGTGGAGCTTGCCGTGAAAAATGCGCAGATGGTGCTGACTCAGGATAAGGAACGTATCCGTCGGGAGGAAGGAAGGACCATCGGAGCGATGAAGGAGATTGCAAAACTTTTGGGACTTCCTGAGATTGTACGGGTGGAAGCATATGACATCTCTAATATCAGTGGATTTCAGACCGTGGGTTCCATGATTGTCTATGAGAAAGGACGTCCCAAACGTTCGGATTACCGGAAGTTCCGGATCAAGGGAGTACAGGGGGCAGATGATTATGCCAGTATGGAAGAGATGCTTACCAGAAGGCTGTCCCATTATGAGAACTATCCGGATCTGATCATGATGGATGGCGGAAGAGGACAGGTGAATATTGCTCTAAAGGTGATGGATGCAGTCGGCGTCCATGTGCCGGTCTGCGGTATGGTGAAGGATGATAGGCATCGTACCAGGGGGATTTATTTTAAGAATGTAGAGATTCCCATTGACAGGGACAGTGAGGGATTCCGTCTGGTGACCAGGATTCAGGATGAGGCGCACAGATTTGCCATTGAATATCATCGTTCCTTGAGAAGCAAAGAACAGGTGCATTCGATCCTGGATGATATTCCGGGAATTGGACCGGCCAGAAGAAAAGCGCTGATGAAAGGCTTCCGGACACTGGACGACATCCGGTCGGCCAGTGTGGAGGAGTTGGCTCAGGTTCCAGGTATGAATTCGCGTGCTGCCAGACAGGTTTTTGAATTCTTTCATGTTGATAAGCAGTAAAAAAAATGGTATGATTCATATATGCAGGAGAAGGAGAAAACATATATGAAGACAGTGACATTGAATAAAATGATCGATAAACTGGGGCTTGAGAATCTGGTTCCGGAAGTTGAGACAGACGGGATCGAGATAAACAGTGCGGAGATCAACCGGCCGGCTCTGCAGCTGGCGGCGGGGTATTTTGAACACTTTGCCTGTGAACGGGTGCAGATCATCGGATATGTGGAATACACGTATCTGAATAGTCTGGATCCGGAAGTGAAGATGAGAAATTACGAGCTTTTCATGTCCAGCAGGATTCCTTGTGTCATCTATGCATCCAGGACAGAACCGGATGAAGCGATGATCGAACTGGCAAAAAAATATAAGAAACCGTTGCTTTTGAGTGAACGGGCTACCTCTTCCCTAATGGCGGAGATCATCCGCTGGCTGAATGTGGAGCTGGCTCCATGCATCTCGATCCATGGAGTGCTGGTGGACGTATATGGAGAAGGCGTGCTGATCATGGGAGAGAGCGGGATCGGAAAGAGCGAGACTGCGCTGGAACTTCTGAAGAGAGGACATCGTCTGATCACGGATGATGTGGTGGAGATCCATAAGGTCAGCGATGATACACTGATTGGAACGTCACCGGAGATCACACGGCATTTTATCGAACTGCGTGGTATCGGCATCATCGATGTAAAGACTCTGTATGGTGTGGAGAGTGTGAAAGAGACACAGAATATCGATATGGTGATTAAGCTGGAGGAATGGGATAAGGACAAGGAATATGACCGTCTGGGACTGAATGAAGAACATACGGAGTTCCTGGGCAATAAGATCATCTGCTATTCTATCCCGATCCGTCCGGGTAGGAATCTTGCCATTATTGTGGAGGCGGCAGCTGTCAACCACAGACAGAAGAAGATGGGTTATAATGCGGCACAGGAACTGTATCGTAGGGTACAGGAAAGCATTAACAGGAATAAACATTAAAACAGGAGGCATGGCAGCATGAAAAATTATTGTTTTGGAATCGACGTAGGCGGAACGACGGTGAAGATGGGACTGTTTCAGACAGATGGTCATCTGGTGGATAAGTGGGAGATCCCTACCCGGACGGAAGAAGGCGGAAAGGCTATTCTGCCGGACATCGCAGACAGCGCTCTGGCAAAATTGGCGGAGAAGGATATTTCCAAAGATGATGTAGCCGGTATTGGAATCGGTGTTCCGGGGCCTATTGATGCAGATGGAGTCGTGCCCCATACGGCGAACCTTGGATGGGGTTATAAGGAAGTGACGAAGGAACTGTCCGAGCTGACCGGAGTAACCTGTAGAGGTGGAAATGATGCGAATGTAGCAGCGCTGGGTGAGCTGTGGAAAGGTGCAGCGGCTGGCCATAAGAGCGGCGTCATGGTGACTCTGGGCACCGGCGTGGGAGGCGGTATCATTCTCGATGGGCAGATCGTTATAGGTACGAATGGCGCAGGCGGAGAGATCGGACATATCCATGTGGATGACGATATTCCGTGGACCTGCGGCTGCGGCAATCAGGGCTGTCTGGAGCAGGTAGCTTCTGCTAACGGAACTGTGCAGCTTGCGAAATGGATGCAGGAAACGGAGCCGAAGGAGACCGTCCTGGATCTGGAGACCATGACATCGAAAGAGATATGGGATGCAGTCAAGGATGGGGATGCATTTGCCTGCGAGGTGGCAGAGCGCTTTGGAAAATATCTGGGACTTGCGCTTGCCAATGTTGCCAGCACCGTGGATCCGGAAGTATTTGTCATCGGTGGTGGAGTATCCAAGGCAGGACCGGTGATCCTGGACTACATTAAGAAATATTATGTAAAGTATACATTTAAAGCATGCCGGGATGCAGAGTTTGT
Source organism: uncultured Clostridiaceae bacterium (assembly GCA_947175375.1). Lineage (GTDB taxonomy): Bacteria > Bacillota > Clostridia > Lachnospirales > Lachnospiraceae > Hominiventricola. Next base: position 9,069 of record CAMWMT010000052.1, read on the forward strand.
TCTTGCGACACTGGGAAATGATGCCGGGATCTATGGATCAGCGAAGCTGGTTATCGAAGAGTAAGCGTGTAGAGAGGTGATAGGGCCGGCAGTCAAGGAACCGGGTGCCGCAGAGATGTCGGACAGACGGAAGACAGCCGAGCTACTATGATCAGACAGGGATTGTTGCAAAATAAGATAATGCCGCGACATATGGTTAGAACCTGCAGGATATCTAAACCATAGATTGTGTGTATCTGATATTTTGTAACGGTTCCTGTCTAATTTTTTGTTATTTCGCTACTGATTGACAGGCAGGGTAACAGTCTGTAAGTTTCTACTGACACCATAGGGAGATGTCTTGCTATAAAACCATATAACAGATATAATGAGGATAAGATCATACGGGAAGTGGGAGATGGGTTATGTGGCATGGTATGACGGGTGAAGCAGAAGATAAAGTGTTGAAGCAGTGCAGTTTTCCGGCAATCTGTCCATCCTGTTGTCACAGGGACGCTCATATTTATATTGTAAAATATACAGAGCTCCGGGGAGGCTGCTGGATCTGGTGCAGTCATTGCAGGGAATTTTCTCATTTTTCCATAAGACCGCCTTCCTACTGGGAAAATGGAGAGACGGAAGAACCAGTAGACCGAAGCAATCTGTCTGCGCTGCCTATCCGACTGGAAGAGCAAAAAGAAGTCATTGATGCATATATGACGCTTCACTATCGGGGAATGGATCATGATCTATGTGAGGACTGTATCCGGAACAGGAATCCCTGGGATGTAGTCTGCCCTGGCTGTCATGGGAAAAACGGGCAGGCATGGCTGGATGGACCGTGTCTGTTCCTGCGATGTCCAGACTGTGGCTATGAAGTGATCGGAGGCAGCTTTTATGCGCCCTGTGAACGGGATGACCAAAAATACAGACTTCAGATTCTCTCTGGGAGACTGTCAAAGGAACAGATCCTAGCAGTGGGCAGATGTCTGAAGCTTCCGGTGCTTGAAGTGAAGAAGAGTATTGAGCAAGACAAGATTCTCTCCAGAGAACTGTATCTGGGATCTGCGATGGAGGCGAAGGAATTGCTGGAAAGAAAGGGAATCTTATGCGAATTGTTGCCAAAGCCCCGGTATGGAAAATACAGAGAATGTGACCGGAAGATGGAGATACACAAGGAGTGAAACAGGGTGTACGTACTTTCCAATATGATTTATGTTGACATTTTGTTCGGAGCATGAGAAGAATGTTGGTTGATACGGCAAAAAAATGTTTATCTGTTATTGAAACTCCTTCAAAAAAATGTATATAATAT
>CAMWMT010000053.1 GCA_947175375.1 uncultured Clostridiaceae bacterium
ACGTGACCCACTGCAATTCAAAATATCATAATTTATATCGAATGTCAATAACTTTCTTCATTAAGAAAGCTTCATCGGGTTCACCTTCACACCCGGGCCCATGGTCGGAGCGATGGTAACGCTCTTCAGGAACTGGCCCTTTACAGCGGATGGTCTTGCTTTGATGATGGCATCCATAAGCGTCTGGAAGTTGTCCGCTAACTGCTCCTCGGTGAAAGAAGCCTTTCCGATCGGCACGTGGATAATATTGGTCTTATCAAGTCTGTACTCGATCTTACCTGCTTTGATATCATTGACAGCTTTGGTCACATCCATAGTTACGGTTCCTGCTTTCGGGTTCGGCATCAGGCCTTTCGGTCCAAGAATACGTCCCAGACGTCCGACAACGCCCATCATATCCGGAGTCGCAACAACAACATCGAAATCAAGCCAGCCACCCTGGATCTTCGAAACCAGTTCCTCTGCTCCTACGAATTCTGCGCCTGCAGCCTGCGCTTCATCTGCTTTTGCAGCCTTCGCAAATACCAGAACGCGCACCTGACGGCCGGTTCCATGCGGCAGTACAACCGCGCCACGGATCTGCTGATCTGCATGACGTCCGTCACATCCGGTTCTGATATGAGCCTCGATGGTCTCATCGAATTTTGCGATCGCCAGTTTCTTCACAAGCGTGATTGCTTCGTCTCTGTCATACAGAGCCAGCTTGTCATATGATTTTAAAGCCTCAACATATTTCTTACCATGTTTCATAATCTCTTTAACCTCCTGGTGGTAATTGCGGGAATCTCCCTCCCACGTCATTTTTCAGCAACAGTGTTAGTCGTCTACGACTGTGATACCCATACTTCTTGCAGTACCTGCGATCATGCTGATCGCTGCGTCAAGGCTTCCTGCAGTCAGATCCGGCATTTTGAGCTCGGCGATCTTCTGAACCTCGGATCTCTTGATCGTAGCAACTTTGTCTCTCTTGGAATTGGCGGAAGCAGTCTTCAGTCCGCATGCTTTCTTCAGTAATACTGCTGCCGGCGGAGTCTTGGTAATAAAGCTGAAGCTTCTGTCAGCATATACCGTAATAACAACCGGAATGATCATGTCTCCCTGGTCTGCGGTTCTTGCATTAAACTCTTTTGTGAACTGTACGATGTTCACACCGTGCTGACCAAGTGCCGGACCTACTGGCGGAGCTGGTGTAGCCTTTCCAGCAGGAATCTGTAATTTGATATAACCTGTAACTTTTTTTGCCATAACTAAGGCACCTCCTATTGTGGTAATGGCGGGAATGTCCCTCCCACGATCTGCAAAAAACGACTTTCTTCGCAGACCATTTACATTTTTCTGATCTCTGTGAAACTTATCTCAACCGGCGTTTCACGGCCGAACAGGTCGACATTGATTGTCACACTCTGTTTGTTCTCATTGATGGCCTGGATGACACCGACGGTATCCTTCCATACGCCGCCAATCACGACAATACTGTCACCTTCTGCATAATCCACCTGAATGGAATCTGTCTGGATCCCAAGCGGTCTCATCTCTTCGTCTGTAAGCGGAACTGGTTTGGACCCGGGACCAACAAAACCGGTCACACCTCTGGTATTACGAACCACATACCAGGTGTCATCGTTCATGATCATATTGATCAGAACATAACCCGGGAACATTTTCTTCTGAACCTGGCGGCTCTGGCCGTCCTTCAGTTCCACCACATCCTGCATCGGGACTCTGACTTCCAGAATCTGATCTTCAAGATGTCTGTTTTCAATTGTCTTCTCAATGTTGGCCTTTACCTTATTCTCATACCCGGAATAGGTATGCACGACATACCAGTTTGCCTCTGACATAAAATCACCTTTCCCTGAACTATAATGTTACCAGAATATCGATCCCGATGGTCATGATCATATCCAGTATCTTGATAATGAGAGCCAAAGCAACAGAAACACTGACTACCGCAATGGTCTGTCTTGTAAGTGATTTTTGATCTGGCCAGACAATCTTCTTAAACTCAGCCTTCATGCCCTTGAACCAGTTTGTCTTCGGAGCTTTTTTCGTCTCTCCCATCTTCTCACTTCCTTTACTCGTTCGGGGCAGGATTACTTCGTCTCTTTATGAAGAGTATGTCTCTTACAGAAACGGCAGTATTTTTTTGTCTCCATTCTGTCCGGATGCAGCTTCTTCTCTTTTGTCATGTTGTAGTTCCGCTGCTTACACTCCGTACATGCCAATGTGATTCTTACGCGCACAACTTTCCACCTCGCTTTTATACTTTTTCTTTGGTGACCCTGCGACGGCCACCAGTTTTTAGGCATAAAAAAAAAGCCTAAACTTCCAGTCGCATGGCTACTATAACATAGCGGGGACGTAAAGTCAAGGGCTTTTGGAATATTTTGTTTGCCGTATAAAGGAACGGACTACGGTTCTCCTGTCCACCAGGACTGAGAAGAATTCTGCGTCTCTTCCTTAATATATTGTATCGCTTTCCACATATAAAAAGCGGAGACACCGAAATTAATAAAAGAGAAATACGGTATGACAACCGGTACCCAGTCGTAAATGCCTTTTATCACCAGAGCCGGGGTGCGGGCATAGATGGCGAGTTTGTACAACTCACTAAATCTCAGCCGATAGCCCATGATCGCTGTCATAATACTCCCTATCGTCGCAACCACAAAAGCGCCGACAAAAAAGCCAAAAAAGCCAAAGCATATCACAAGTACCAGAACCGCCCACAAAACGATCGGTATATAAGGTACGATCTCTTTCAGAAATGACTCCCTGTCCCAGTCACCGATGTCAAAGTCCGTATAAGAAAAACGAATCACGGAACCGCCTTCCGCTTTCGCGATCCCATGCTCTGCGTCCAGTATGAGCACCCTGTCAAAAGCGAGGAGATCTACATCCGTAATACCTTCCGTAATGGGCTGGTCTGTATCGACCCGAAAGCAGACCCCGCCCTGATATGCGTCATACTGCTGGATGTCCACAGGTTCTTCCACCCACAGCCGTCCGCCTTCCAGCGTAAAATCCGGGATTGCTTCCCTGGCCATATTTCCAAAACCGCCAAATCCCAAGATCGTCACAACCAAAGGAAGCAGTACGGAGGTCAGAAGATAAACTAGACTTATCAAAAGACCGTACAGGAAGACCTTTCCTCCATTGTTTTTCCGGTATCCCGGATAGCTTTTAAAATCATAGACCGAATGTATCAGTTCTGTAAATATATTCACTGTGGCTCTTCCTCCATCTTCGATTCAAGGACTGTTGCTAAAATCGCCCACACATACGGCGCCCCATACACATTCAGTTTCTTGGGACCGGATATTTCCTGCGGATTCTCCCGTATCCGCTGATAGGCTTTTTCAAATGTGCTTCTTGTAATGGAACGCTCTCTCCTGCTGGCAAACAGTTCTCCGCCCTTTATATAATACGTAAACGGCAGCCCTTTTTTTGTATAAAAAGTATCTCCCTGCCGAACCGTGATCCGTTCCCATAAAACGTCCGGATGCATGTCTGTATTCATATCAGATTCCTGTACTTTCTCCTATTCATGCAGCTGCAGCCTTTTCTGTACCACGCAGAATACTGTATGAAATATTATATACAGTTCTTTTTCTGCCTGCAACCATCAGATCCGGGTATCAAATCTTGGAAATGATCGTCTGGTTTACCCTCATCAAAAAGAGAATGGTCATTACCAGGGACATCAGCTCCGCAATCGGAAATGCCCACCAGACAAGGGCTACATTACCCAACATGGCAAGGCCATATGCAGTCGGAAGCAAAACCAGCAGCTGTCTCGCCACAGACACCAGCATGCTGTATACAGAGCACCCCAACGCCTGGAATACACTGCCGCAGCCAATACAGAACCCTGCCAGAATAAAGCTGATGCTGATGATCCGAAGCGCCGGAACGCCTATGCCTATCATCGTCTCGGAAGCATTAAACAACCGCAGAAGCGGCACAGGCATGAGCTGGAATACCAGAAAGCCCACGACCATGATTGACATGGCATAAACTACGCCGTGTTTTACCGCGCTTAAGACACGCTCCCTGTTTTTCGCGCCATAATTATAGGCGACGATCGGAATAATTCCGTTATTCAGGCCGAATATTGGCATAAATACAAAGCTCTGCAGTTTGAAATATACGCCGAAGACCGCCGTAGCCGTAGCAGTAAAGGAGATCAGGATCCGGTTCATACTGTAGGTCATAACAGAACCGATCGCCTGCATGATGATCGAAGGTATGCCGATCTTGTAGATCTGTCCAATGATCTGAAAATCCGGACGGGCGCCCTTCATATTTATCTTTACTTCATGATTCCTCGTATGGTTCAGCCACACGGACAGGATTCCGGCCACGACCTGGCCGATGACCGTCGCAGCCGCGGCGCCTGCCACACCCATCTTCGGAAATCCAAGAAGGCCAAAGATCATGATCGGATCCATGATGATATTGACAATGGCGCCGGTTCCCTGGGTGATCATGGTATAAAATGTCTTGCCTGTTGCCTGCAGAAGCCTCTCAAACATCACCTGGGTAAACACTCCAAAGGACAGACAGCAGCAGATCGTCAGATAATCGATTCCGCAGGTAACGATCTCTTCTATATCTGTCTGGCTTCTGTAAAAGGGTTCCACCAGGAGCAGTCCGATCGCCAGAAACAGAGCATAACCTGCTACCACCAGAAAGACCGCATTTTCCGCAATCTTATTTACCCTTTCAAAATCCTTTGCTCCCAGCGCCCGCGCCAGCAGCGCATTGACGCCAACCGCAGTTCCTGCCCCTACCGCGATCATCAGGTTCTGTATCGGAAATGCCATAGACACAGCCGTCAGCGCATTCTCGCTGATCTTTGCCACAAAGATACTGTCCACAATGTTATACAGTGCCTGCACCAACATGGATATCATGATCGGCAGAGACATGGATATGATCAGTTTGTTTATGGGCAGGACTCCCATCTTGTTCTCTTCCATAATATATCTTTCCCTCCTGCTGTATTTTACGCATACATTTACAGATGCCAAAGGGGCTGTCGCGAAATGCTCTTTATCTGTGTGTTCAGCACAGCGTTGCTGAGCACACGGACAGGATTACATTTTGCAACACCCCCGTTATCATAACACCACCCAGTAGAATGCACAAGTTAAATTGTCGAATATTTACCAAAAAATGCCTCACAAAACCCTACCCGATATACGCGCAGGCGGCAAGCGCTGCCACTGCTCCATCTGCCGCCGCAGTCGCAAGCTGCCGGACTTCCTTCGTCCGGCAGTCTCCTGCCGTAAAGATTCCAGCCCGGTTAGTCCGGCAGTCTTCTCCTGCTTTCACATAACCATAAGCATCCAGACTGACTATTTCCGCAAATGCCTGGTTATCCGGCTCCTGTCCGACTGCGATAAAAAGCCCGGCCACCGGAATCTCCTCTGTCGCTTCTGTACGCCTGTTTTTCACCGTGACAGATTCCAGATGTTCCTTCCCATTCAGGCAGATAACCTGGCTTTCCAGAACCATGGACACATTTTCCTTTTCCCGCAAAGCTCTGACCAGCTTTTCTTCTCCCCGGAACTCATTCCTTCTGTGAATCAGGTATACGTTCCGGCAGTAGCCACTCAGAAACAGTGCATCCTCCAGCGCCGTGTTGCCGCCACCTGCGACAGCGGTATCCTTTCCCCGGTAAAATACCCCGTCACAGGTGGCGCAGTAGGAAACTCCTGCTCCTGTTAATTCCTCTTCTCTTTCCAGTCCCAGCCTGCGGTTTCTCGCTCCGGTCGCCAGTATGACAGCCCTGCCCTCATACCGCGAACGATTCGTAAGGACTACCTTCTTACCCTCTTCCTCCTGAATCTCTACTGCTCTTTCATATTTCAGCTCTGCTCCCAGGTCTTTTGCCTGTTGATAGAGATTTTCCGCAAACTCATAGCCGGATATACGGCGGATGCCCGGATAGTTTTCCACTTCCGCAGCAGAAATGATCTGCCCTCCGTATACCTTTTCCTCCAGAAGCAAGACCTGCTTTCCCGCACGCACCCCATAGACTGCCGCGGACAGTCCTGCAGTGCCTGCGCCAATGATGATGATATCGTACATTTCCGTTCCTCCAGCTCACGTATTCTTCATTGTCATTATATCCTTTTCTTTTCAGAACTATCACAACGACCTGATGAAACGAAGGAATCCTGTGATATCCTCTACATCTTTCCTAACGTTTATTTCTGATAGAATGCGCGGATCGCATCTGCAAGATAGCTGCTCGCTCCTTCTCCATACTGCGCATCCTGAGCAGCGATCACCTGCTCATTCTTCTTGTACAGATCGGCCAGCTCCAGCGCCATCTTGCTGACATCTTTCATCTGATACAGCTGCTTTGCCACAAAATCATATTCCCCCATCAGAGATTTCACTTCAAAGGAGGAGACATCTGTGCCCTTCTTCTGTGCCAGGCGCTTCATGATCTGTTCCATCCGGTTCTGATACGCAGAAAAAATCTCCGGATTTTTCGGATTGGTTCCGGCTTCCATTGCACTCTCTTTATCGCCATACCATTCCACAACCTTCTGGAAATTTTTCTGTGCCTGCTCGCTTCCGACATCTTTCAGAAAACTCTCGCGATAAGCTTCCATACTTCCATATTTCCCACAGATGACCTTCTTCTGTTCCTCTGTCATATTGGCTGTCATGGCCTGATACAGCTCTTCCAGTTCCTCTTTTCCAAATACTTCAAAATCCATATCCTGCTCTCCTTTCAGCATCCGGTCAATGCTCCCGATCAGACGATCCAGCCTGTCCCGTTTTTTCATGAGCATTGCTTTCTGCATTCCTAAAATCTGGTTTCTGTCAAGATCAGAATCCTGAAGGATTCTGTGAATCTCCTTCAAGGGCATATCGAATTCTCGAAAGAACAGGATCTGTTTCAGCCGTTCCATGGCCTTATCGTCATAAAGCCGGTATCCCGCTTCGGTACACTGTGATGGTTTTAAAAGACCGATCTCATCATAATAGTGAAGCGTGCGCACGCTGATCCCTGTCAACTCTGAAACTTCCTTTACTGTCCTCATGCCGCTCTTCCTCCTGAACTTGATAGGATTACAGTACACTATGACGGAACGTGAGAGTCAAGTGAATTTTCATCCAAAAAAATCAAAATTACTTTCAGAAGCGTAAATCCTTCCTATAGTCCACATGCAGGTATCTGTTTTTTAAATCATTGTGGTATTCCAACAATAAATTTTCAAAAAATTTTATCAAATATTCGGTACTCGCATGAATTTCTTTTTTGTAATTCGTATAATTGGCCCTCACTAAAGCATTTCTAAAATACCAGGAATTCTCCGCAAAAGCATTATTACTGATTTCGAACCCAAAAGTCTGCAGGTACTTTATGACAAAAACGGCTGTTGACCTTGTATTCCCTTCACAAAATGGATGGATCTGCCATATCCCTGCTGTAAATTTCGCTATATGGCTTACCAACCCCGGGAGTGATAATCCTTCATACGAAAAACTTTTTTCCTGATCAAAATCATATCTCAATGTATCCATGATACTGTCACAGGGTGCATAGAAGACTGTTTCACCATTCAACACCCATTCTTTTTTTGTGATGTTATATGTTCTAATCTTCCCGGCATGGTCAAATACTCCCGTGAATAACCGCCTGTGGACAGCCTGCCACTCAACCGGTGAAAACTGGAAGGTCTTTTCAGAAAGCAGCGCCGCAATTCGCGAAGAGACGATATCCGCCTCCTTTGTATCTGCCTCGGTTTCTCTTCTATCCTGTCTTTCTTCGTAATAACTCTCAATTCTTTTTTGTGCTGTGTCAATATCAATTCGGCCATCAATGTGATCCTTCGCAGTTTCCAGAAGATAGTCAGAAGTTTTTAATCCGTCAACGTCCTGAAGACCGATTGCTGTCTTCCATGCATTACTTTTTTCTGCTGCATCCGGCTCACCCAACTTTATATATTCTCCCAGGTCATATTTCCATCCGTCTTTGATCATGTAAAAACCTCCATCTTCACAAGCCGCTATCTTCTTCGGTAGTTTCCATTGTCAGTGCACCTCCCAATGTCCATACCGTTTTCCACCAACACGCTCAATCTTTCCTGATACTTTTAACTCATCCATTTTTCTCTGCAATGTATGCTGCGGCATCTCAAGTAATTATGCAAGTTTAGTCTGAGTAATCTTCGGATTATTCCTAATGGTTTCAATTATCCTATCCGCCAAAACGTCATCGTGGCGTTTTGGACTGATCTATAAGAGCGCTTTCCAGCGCCTGGAACCGAATCCTAAGTGTAGTACCTATCAGTTCATAGACCGGAAGCTCTGGTAATCCTGTTTTTATTACATTATTGGTGCTTTTTCACAACACTAAAGCCATTCCAACCATCTGCAGCGCAAATGATTTATTTGTTCTCCAAAATTCCGTTTTTCGAATCAGCCAAAAACGGAATTTCAGCAAACAGGGCTATGCCCTAACAATAAACTTGTCAAAATCTGTTATTTTAAAATTTTGACAAGTGCTCGCCCTATGGCTTCAGCGTCCTCTTCTGAGTTATATTTCCCAAAAGACACTCTTATAGTTCCTCTAGCATATTCTTCAGGTACCTTTATGGCTTGAATCACATGAGAAACTTGTGTGTTTACGCTATCACAGGCTGAACCGGTCGAAATCGCTATGCCCATCAAATCGAGTCTGTGCAGCAGCAACTCTCCATTACTATTTCTAAATGATAAATTGACACTTCCCGGTAAGTGATTATCTGAACCATTACGAATAAAATCAAGCCCAGCCTCTTTAATCGTCTTAATAAAAATCTTTTCCAAGGCAATCATTTTATGTTGATATTTTTCTATTTGCTCGCAATTATCCTTTAATGCCTTCGCCATACCAACAATACCGGCAACATTTTCGGTTCCTGCCCTCAATCCATTTTCCTGTGCGCCACCATCGTTAAAAGCGCCAATATTGGTGCCCTTACGTATATACAAAAAACCTACACCTTTTGGTCCATTAAATTTATGCGCAGATGCTGATAGTAAATCCACATCAACTTCACGTACATCAATAGGCATATGACCTACCACTTGAACAGCATCAGTGTGAAATAAAGAACCATGTTCATGAGCAATGACACACAATTTCATTATCGGCTGAATTGAACCAACTTCATTATTGGCAAGCATGATCGAAGTCAGCCTCGTTTGATTTGTTATTATCTGTCTCAGTGTTTCCGGATGTATGACTCCTTCAGTATCAGGTTCAAGATACAAAACAGGATATCCGAGCCTTTTTACTGCTTCACAGGCATTTAGAATCGCATGGTGTTCGATCCTTGATGTAATAATTTCTTTCCTCTCTTCATCAAAAAAGACACTCCCTTTAATTGCCCAATTATCACTTTCAGTTCCACCTGATGTAAAATATATTTCCTCAGGAAGAGCATTGATACAAGCAGCAATTGTACTTCGTGCCTCTGCAATTGCCTTTTTAGGAGCTCTTGCAAAAGCATACTGCTGAGAAGCATTTCCATATTCGTCTGTAAGCCACGGAACCATAGATTCAAAAACAGCAGTATCTAATTGTGTTGTTGCAGCATTATCTGCATAAATAAATGGTTTCATACTTTATACTCACATTTCAAGACCTAATGTTTTAATTTCAGGTACAGTTTTTCCCGCCTCCTTGAAATCTGCAAAGCCCATTTGCTGCCGTATAATACTCCTCATTTCTAATGCAGGCTGAAGGCAATAAGTATCAAAATCCACTGGACTAATATCTTCAGCACTTTCCGCATGCGGAAATACTAATTTTGTATAGGCTGTACAAATTTTTTTAACTGCTTCCGTATCACGGGTATCTGCCTTAGGTGGTATATAAAGCATCTCTTCCACAATATTACGATACGCAGAAGCAGCTCTCAATTCATGCAGAATAGATGAAAAATATTCTGAATTAAGAGCCCACCCATTTGCTTTCATGTCGTCGTTCATTCGAGGCAGATCCCAGCCTCTAATAAATCCATGGAGACGATCTAAAAAAGGGGCTTTGTGAAACGGAACCGGTAATTCTTCAAACATAAAAGTATGTTCATTCATACTTGTACCAGTAATATTCCCGAGAAAAACAATCGCTGCATCCACATTAACTTGATGCCCATCATCAGCTTTAAAACTTCCATTTTCCATGATCTGTTGAAGGGACGAATGCATTTCTGTATCCTTCATATAGTCGGCTTCTCGAATCTCATCGAGTGCAACATAATCCTTATATGCTACGACACCTTCTCTTTTGCTGGTTTTATTATAGATAAGCTG
>CAMWMT010000054.1 GCA_947175375.1 uncultured Clostridiaceae bacterium
GTATCATGGTGAGGGATAAACGGTCCGATTCCAACCATATGAGGCTTAAATTCTTTCAAAAACACCAGGTCATCCGCCAGGCACTCCGGTGTCTGTCCCGGCGAACCCACCATAAATCCGGCGCCCACCTGATAGCCGAGTTCTTTCAGGTCTCTGAGGCATTGCATGCGCTTCTTCAGGCTCATCTCTGACGGATGCAGTCTGTGGTAATGCTCTTCATTTGCTGTCTCATGGCGCAGAAGATACCGGTCCGCCCCTGCTTCCTTGTATATTCGATAGGTTCCATAAGATTTTTCTCCAAGGGAAAGTGTGATTGCGCAATCCGGAAAATTTTCCCGGATCGCACCGACAATATCCGCCATCCGTTCATCCGTAAACCATGGATCTTCCCCACCCTGCAGGACAAACGTACGGAATCCCAGCTCATATCCATTCTCACAGCAGGCCAGAATCTCCTCTTTTGTCAGACGGTAACGAACCGCATGCCGATTGCCCCGGCGAATGCCGCAGTAATAGCAGTCATTTTTACAATAATTTGTAAATTCGATCAGGCCTCTGATATAGACCTCGTCTCCGTAATGCTGCTTTCGGATGTGTACGGCTTCTTCCGCAAGCATTTTAACTGCTTCCGGATCATCGACGCATTTTAAAAGTTCTATGAATTCTTCTTTTGTAAAATCCGGATTGTTTATAAATTTTTCTGCTGTTTTTTGCATAATGATTAGGTTCCTCCCAGAATACTCATTCTTTTCGGGCAAGAGAGTCTTCCAGGCTCCTATGCACGATATTTTTCGATGATGCAGGTATGCCTGCGCTGACCTGCGGGCGCATCTTTCTCATAATTGATTCCGACTAATAAAATATCTCCGCCGTATGCCCGAATAGCATCGGGATAACACCGGTTCCTGATCTGATCAATGGCCCCTTCTGCAGACTGATTCCACTTTAGTTCGATCACCAGTGCAGGCAGCAAAGAATCCTTTTTCGGCAAGTACACCAGATCCGCATATCCGACACCTGCCGACAGTTCTTCAAATAGTACACGTCTGTTTTTTCATTATATATCAATGCCTATCTTTTATCAATATTCGTAATTTTCTCTCAGGTAATTCTATATCTCTTTTGGTAAACTCCGTGCATATACATCAAACATCTGCTCTTTTCCAGTTCAGATATATCATACCTGTCCCAAAAGCTACTCTCTCAGTCTTCTCCCAGACACCGGCGAAGCAGCGCTTCTGCTTTTTCCCGCTCCCTGAGCATCGAAATCCATCGATCCGGAATTTCCTGTACTCCATACCGGATTCCCAGAAGGCCGCCTGCAACACAAGCGGTAGTATCCGTATCATTTCCCAGCAAAACCGCCCGTTTCACTCCGTCCTCATAGCCTGATGCCTGTTCCAGTATCATAAAAGCACTGCGCAGGCAGTCCACCACGTAACCAGTCCCGGTCCCTTCCCAGGGCTGTTCCGGCCGGATACTCCATTCCAGCTCCTGCTCATATTCCGGCATATCCTGATAGATTTTCCGCAGAGTTGCAAGCCCTGTTTCGATAGCTTTATGAGACTCAAGACCCTCCAGCAGCTCCTGCGCCACGAGACAATACAGTGCGCAGCATACCTGATTGCATATATGCCCATGCGTGATCAGACATTGCCTGTGAGCATCCTGTACCAGCTCTCTGTCCCTTTGTTCTTTCTCTAGACTCCCATATATACTGTGCCACAGCGTCAGAGGGAGGACCCGCATCAGCGCCCCGTTTCCTTTGCCATCCGGATTCAGCATTCCGCATTCTTCTGGGGTCAGCTCATTCCTGTACCCACGCAGCGCATATGCCGTCTGGATTCCTACATCGAATACTACGCCATCCACTGCCCACATGCCATCCTCATACCAGGAGAGAAGCCCATCTGAAAAATCCTCCAGAGAAAAGCCTTTCCTGTCCAGAAGACTTTGAAACAGACAGAGTGCCTGTGCCCCGTCGTCTGACCAGGTCCCTGCTTCCACTTCCTGATATGTTTTGTGAAAACCCACAGGCGGGATCATCTCGATCTCTTGATAAGGAGGCAGCTTTTTGGCATCATAAAATTCATAGGGCACCCCCAGCGCATCCCCAATCAGAAGCCCATAAAGGCCTCCCGCAATCCTGTCATGCTTTGTTAATCTTTTATCCACCCTGGGCATTTGTTTTTTCATAATCATCCACTCCTTAACCTGTTTTTCATGCTGTTGTGATTCCATTTGCAAAATGCATGGAATTCTTATATATGGAGTATACCACAGATTTCCTTTCAAAGGTGACAAAGGTTTTTCCGCGTCAAATTCGGGAAGCTTTGAAAGCAAACAGTTGGCAAAAAACTTTTTCAGTTGCCAGAAAGCCGGGTTCATGATAAAATTTATCCGTAAGAGATTTTACAGAATGAAAGAGAACAGATATGGAGACAAGGATTGCTCTTCTTGGAGTCATTATTGAAAATACAGAGTCCGTCGCGCAGCTGAACCAGCTGCTCCACGAATACGGCGGCTATATCATCGGAAGGATGGGAATCCCTTACCGGGAGCGAAGCGTAAATATCATCAGCATCGCCATGGATGCTCCCCAGGATGTCATCAATGCGCTTTCCGGCAAGATCGGTCGGCTGAAGGGTGTTACGGCAAAAACCATCTATTCCAATGTCAAGGGCGGCAATGCCCGCGGGGCCAACACCCCATAATCACCACGTTACTAATCGGAAAGCCATGCACATGCACGGACTGACCGAAAAGAAAGGGGAAAAATATATATGTACAATGCAGCATCATTAAAAGCAGAGGAATTCATCTCTGACGAGGAAATCCGGGAGACTCTTGCCTATGCAGACGCCAACAAGGGAAATGTGGCACTGATCGACCAGATCATCGCAAAGGCAAAGGAACGGAAGGGACTCGACCATCGGGAGGCTTCTGTTCTCCTGGCCTGCGAGATGCCGGAAAAGATCAAGGAAATCTATGCTCTGGCAGAACAGATCAAAAAAGATTACTACGGAAACCGGATCGTACTATTCGCGCCGCTCTATCTGTCTAATTACTGTGTCAACGGCTGTGTATACTGTCCGTATCATTCCAAAAACAAACATATTGCCAGGAAAAAACTGACGCAGGAAGAGATCCGGCAGGAAGTGATCGCCCTGCAGGACATGGGACACAAGCGTCTTGCCATCGAAGCCGGAGAAGATCCTGTCAACAATCCCATTGAATATATTCTGGAGAGCATCCGAACTATCTATAGTATTAAGCATAAAAACGGAGCGATCCGTCGAGTAAATGTTAACATCGCGGCTACGACTGTGGAAAATTACAGAAAGCTGAAGGAAGCTGAGATTGGAACCTACATCCTGTTCCAGGAGACCTATCATAAGGAAAGTTATGAGAAGCTTCATCCAACAGGACCGAAGCATGATTACGCATACCATACAGAAGCCATGGACCGAGCAATGGCAGGCGGCATTGATGATGTAGGCCTTGGCGTCCTCTTTGGACTCGAAATGTACCGCTATGAATTTGCTGGGCTTTTGATGCACGCGGAGCATCTGGAAGCTGTTCACGGCGTCGGTCCGCATACGATCAGCGTCCCCCGTTTAAAACGCGCGGATGACATTGACCCGTCTGCTTTTGATAACGGCATCAGCGATGACATTTTCGCAAAGATCTGCGCATTGATCCGTATTGCCGTACCATACACGGGAATGATCATCTCCACCCGTGAGAGCCAGGCGGTCCGTGAGAAGGTGCTTCCGCTGGGCGTGTCTCAGATCAGCGGCGGATCCCGGACTTCCGTCGGCGGCTATGTGACTCCGGAGACTGAAGAGGATGTCACCAGCGCGCAGTTTGATGTCAGCGACCAGCGGACGCTGGATGAAGTCATCAACTGGCTGATTAAGCTGGACTATATTCCAAGCTTCTGCACTGCCTGTTACCGGGAAGGACGAACCGGCGACCGTTTTATGTCGCTGTGTAAAAACATGCAGATTCTGAACTGCTGCCATCCAAATGCTCTGATGACGTTAAAAGAGTATCTGGAAGACTATGCAAGCGAAGAGACCAGAGAGCTTGGCCTGAAACTGATTGAAAGAGAACTGGAAAATATTCCCAATCCAAAGGTAAGAAGAATTGCCGGTGAACATATTCATGATATCGCAACAGGCAAACGGGATTTCCGGTTTTAACAGATACGGAAAGGATTTTATATGATGTCAACTACGTTGAATGATACTCCCAGCAGCCAGCGCCTGCACATCGGTGTGTTCGGCAGGACAAACAGCGGGAAATCTTCTTTTATCAATGCATTTGCGAAACAGCAGATCTCTATCACTTCCCATGTGGCCGGAACTACTACGGACCCAGTGTTCAAAGCCATGGAGATCCATCCCCTTGGGCCCTGTGTTCTGATCGACACTGCAGGCTATGGCGATGAAAGCGAGTTGGGAGAACGCCGCATGGAGAAGACCCGCGGAGCTGCCGAAAAGTCCGACCTTGCCATCATCCTTGCCTCCGGAGAAGATACAACTTCGGGTACTTTTGATCTGACCGAAGAACTGCACTGGTATCAGTTTTTTAAAGAAAAGAATACTCCGGTACTCTTCGTGGTAAGTAAGGCGGATATTCGGGAAAATGCAGAAATGCTTCTAGCGGATATCAAGGAACAGACAGGTCTGGAACCGCTTCTCGTAAGCGCTGCGACTGGGGCAGGGATAGAGCAGGTAAAAGAAGCTCTGGCGCGGCTTCTTCCGGAAAATTATGGGGAACATCTGATTACTGGAAGCCTGGTGTCGAAGGGAGACCTGGTGCTTCTTGTGATGCCCCAGGATATCCAGGCTCCGAAAGGACGCCTGATCCTTCCCCAGGTCCAGACGATCCGGGAGCTTCTCGACAAGAAATGCCTTGTCATGAGTGTAACGACGGATCAACTGCTGCCTGCGATCAAGACACTGGCCAGGCCTCCGAAACTGATCATCACGGATTCACAGGTCTTTGGAACAGTCTATGAAAACAAACCGAAGGAAAGCATGCTCACTTCCTTTTCTGTTCTGTTTGCCGCCTATAAAGGGGACCTGCCGTACTATGCGGAAGGAGCTAAAAAGATTGATTCTCTGACCGCAAGTTCCAGAGTGCTGATCGCCGAATGCTGCACCCACGCACCCCTGGAAGAAGATATCGGCCGGGTGAAGATTCCGCGAATGCTAAAAAAACGTTTTGGAGACAGTCTAACCGTAGACATCGTAAGCGGAACCGATTTCCCGCAGGACCTGTCCGGATACGACCTGGTCATCCAGTGCGGCGCCTGCATGTTTAACCGGAAATATGTTATGACCCGTATCAACCGGGCAAAAGACCAGGGAATCCCGATGACTAATTATGGGGTGACGATTGCTCATCTGACCGGGATACTGGATAAGATTGCGATGCCGTAAGGCTGCATCTTTTCATGAACGGAAGTGAGAATTGCTTATATTGAAGGGAGTGTTACAAAATGTAACACTCCCTTTTATACCGTAATCTCAATCTGATTCCCTTCAACTACAACGATGCAGCTCTCATAATAACCGTCTCCCGTTGTCCGCGGGCCGCTGATGACCTCATAACCATCTGCCTTTAATTCCGCTGTCAGTGAATCTACCCGCTCCCTGCTTCCAACGGAAAACGCCACATGGATAAACCCTGACCTGGCAAGCCCTTTATCCTCGTCCGTGATCTCCGGTTTTGTCATTACCTCAAGTCTCGCTCCGTCATCAAAAGAAATAAAATAGGACCGAAAATCCGTTGTCCTGTTGTGATAGAGCTCATTTGCTGTACCTCCGAGATACTTTTCAAAAAAACCCTTTGCTTTTTCCAGATCAGCAACATACATTGCTACATGTTCAATTCTCATCTGTTACATCCTTTCTGTATGATCTGAATAACTGCTAATTGCCAATATCTGGCAGAGCGAATTATCCATCATCTATTATATTACGTCTCTTCCTTTCCAGCTATAACAATTCTATTCGTCTTTATAACAATCCTCTTTATTTTGAAAATAATCCCCACTTCTTTTTCTAAATGTGCTATATATAATAACAGAAACCTCTTGGCTGATATTTTACATGATTGGAGAAAAGCTATGATAAAAGTAATTTTGTTGGACATTGACGGCACATTGACGAATGATGAGAAGGTCATCACGCCCCGTACCAGGCAGGCGCTTCTTGCGGCACAGGATAACGGCGTGCGACTTGCTCTTGCCAGCGGACGGCCCGGACAGGGTCTGTACAAATGGGCAAAGGAGCTTGCCATGGATTCCCACCATGGTATCTTCGTCTGTTATAACGGCGCATGTGTGACTGACTGTCAAAGCGGGGAAATCCTGTTCAACCAATGTCTAAGCGTATCGGATGCGAAAGCGGTGCTGCGCCACCTGCAGGGCTTTGCCGTCACGCCGATTATCGCACGCGGCGAGTACATGCACACGACTGACGTATTCGGCTGCACGATTGATTACAAAGGCGGGCCATTTAATGTTGTTGAATACGAATCACGTGGCAATAATTACATTCTCTGCGAGCACAAAGACCTTTCAGAATGGGTAGAGTTTCCAATCGAAAAGATCTTGACGGCAGCAGCCCCCAAATACCTGCAGGCTCATTATAAAGAAATGCGTGCTCCATTTACCGACCGGCTGACCTGTATGTTTACCGGCGATTTTTATTTCGAATATACGGCGCAGGGTGTTGACAAGGCAAAGGCGATCGATGCTGCTTTCACAAAACTTGGCATCACAAAAGATGAAATGATCTCTTTCGGCGACGCAGAAAACGATCTTGGAATGCTGAAATATGTCGGCTGTGGCGTAGCTATGGGCAATGCATCTGATGCGGTGAAAGCTGCTTCCGACGAAGTGACCTCTGATAACAATCACGATGGTATTGCTGAATCACTGGAAAAACATGGTATCATTTAAAGACGCCTGGTAATATCTGTTGGGCGCACTTAGAAGGGGCTGCCGCACGATTTCTCGTATGGCAGCCCCTTCAGGTAGTAAGTTTTGTATAATAGTCCATCTTTTTGCTGGAAGGCGAGACAATCTCAATCACCCAGTCCAGAATTTCATTTTAGGAGACATGGACTTATGCCGGATTTTATTTACATATTTCCAATATAATGCTAAAATAAGACGTAAATCATAGAAAATGCGATATAAATGGGTCGTATCTGAAAGGCAGGAAGAGAATGGCCAGATATTTCAACACAGAGGGCTCATGCCAGCCGGATGAACATTATATGGTAAGGTTGGAAGACAGGCTTGCCCATATAAAAAAGATGCTGGTGAACAGGAGAAAATATTTCGTCATCAACAGAGGACGGCAGTACGGTAAGACTACGACGCTGAGAGCCCTGGAAGAATATTTAAAGGAAGATTATATCGTTCTGTCGTTGGATTTCCAGTTAATGGGAACAGAAGACTTTTCGGATGAAGCGGCTTTCTCGCGCTCTTTTACTGGGGATATCCTGAGGATACTGCAAAATATGGAAGCAGGCGACCGGGAAAGCCTGACGGCACCTTTGCTGAAGATGCAGTCCGGGCTTCCTGCATACGGATTGAAAGAATTGTTCATGGGCCTGAGCAGCATGTGCGGAGCCGCCCCTCGCCCTGTCATATTGATGATAGACGAAGTGGACAATGCATCCAACAACCAAGTGTTCATTGATTTCCTGGCACAACTGCGGGGATATTA
Source organism: uncultured Clostridiaceae bacterium (assembly GCA_947175375.1). Taxonomy (GTDB): domain Bacteria; phylum Bacillota; class Clostridia; order Lachnospirales; family Lachnospiraceae; genus Hominiventricola. Next base: position 7,752 of record CAMWMT010000054.1, read on the forward strand.
TCTGAAGCGGGATAAAACGCCGATTTTTCATTCGGTGATCCTGGCGGGGGTATACAACATCAAAACCCTGAAACTGAAGTTGCGCCCTGAAACAGAACACCAGTATAACAGTCCCTGGAATATTGCCGTAAATCTTAAAATCGATATGAGTTTTTCCACCCAACAGATTGCGGGAATGCTGGAAGAATATGAGGTAGATTATCATACGGGGATGGACATACAAGCCGTTGCAGAGGAAATCTATGCGTATACATCGGGGTATCCGGTGCTGGTGTCATCCATCTGCAAATATATTGACGAGGATATTCCGGATGAAGGAAGCCCTGGAACTCCAGATATTGAAAAACCAGAAAATGCATGGGAAAAAGAAGCGATTAAGAGAGCCGTGAAGATGATATTGACGGACAGCGCCCCTTTGTTCGAGAGCATGATCAGGCATCTGGACGAGTATCCTCTGATGAAGCAGATGTTCCACGCGATGCTGTTTCAGGGAGACGAGTTCTCATACAATCCGGATACAAAAGAAATCAGCCTGGCATGTATGTTTGGTTACGCGTCTGTTAGGGAGGGAAGGGTGCAGATTGCGAATCGTATTTTCGAGACACGCCTTTACAATTATTTCCTCTCGGAAGAAGAGCTGACAAACGCAATCGGAAAACTGGCGAAGCGTGACAAGAGCCATTTTATCCATGATGGGCGTCTGGACATGGATATGGCATTGCATAAATTTGTAGAATATTTCAGCGATATATATGGCGACAATGATGACAGGTTCGTAGAAGCCTGGGGACGCAAACTCTTTCTACTGTATCTAAGGCCTATTATCAACGGTGCAGGGAATTATTATATCGAAGCGCAGACCAGGGATGCAAGACGCACAGATGTTATTGTGGACTATGCGGGCGAGCAGTTCATCGTGGAACTGAAGATCTGGCATGGAAATGAATACAATGAAAGAGGCGAGAGACAGCTTATGGATTATCTGGAATACTACCATAAGGACAAAGGGTATATGCTCAGCTTCAACTTTAATAAAAATAAGAAGACAGGTATACATGAGATGAAGTTCAGAAACAGGACGATTATAGAGGCAATCGTATAGACATAACTAGAGCTGTTGCCCTGATAAAGTATTAATCTACCAGGGCAACAGTTCTTCGACATTCCTTGCAGCAAACCGTAATCTTATATAAAATACTTGCACTTCTCCAGATAAAACCGCTGCTCCTTCTCGAAAAGCTCATTCAGCTTCTCCAGTTTCCTTTCTTCTCTATATTCTTTCAGTGCCTCCAAATACTCATTTCTATTAGCATCTTCAATTACAATCGGCACAATTCCATTCTTCAAACATTCTCTGAAAAGAATCAACCTGCCTGTCCTGCCATTACCATCCTGGAATGGATGAATGCTCTCGTATCTCGCATGAAATTCAGCTAATACAAAAATATTTATAACCTGATCACTATACCAATCCATTAACCGATTCATTTCCTGAGCAACATTTTCTGGTCTTACGGTCTGATACATACCAATCATATTAGGACGCTGTTTGTAATCTCCGATAGCGTACCCATTGGCACGATCCTCAAATACTCCGGACTTTAATTCATAATGGAACTGTTTTATCAGTTCCTGTGTCAATGGCCCATCCAAAGTATCCAACATCTTATTGAACATAAGAAAATGACCATTCATCTCCTCAACGTCTTTTGCTCTGTAGTAATCATCTGATTTGGGCAGAGTTCCATTGTCAAATAAAGATGCGGTTTGCTCCTCAGTGAGTGTACTGCCTTCAATCTTATTTGAATTATAGGCAAGTAAACGCTGTGTATATGCATAAACACCTGATCTGTCAAATCTTTCTCTTTCGATCTTGAATCTCTCCAAAAGAAAATCCAGTAACTCTTTATTTTTCTTATCCATGCTTACACCTCATATATACGATTATAGCGTCTTCTTCCCAGAACAGCAATAAATACTTCACAAGACTCTCCAGCATAACCGGGGAATCATGCCTTTTATTTATCGCATAGCTTCGCACGGTGCATGATCAGCTCCCCGGCAATACTGATGGCGATCTCTGCCGGAGTCTCTGCTCCGATATTCAGCCCGATGGGAGAATATACCCGATCATAGATATTATCCGGATATCCAAGCGCTAACAGCCTCTCTTTTGTCACCGCAATCTTTTTTCGGCTCCCAATGCAACCGATATAGGCAAGCGGAAGCTTCAATACCTGAGCAAGCACTTCAAAATCCGCCTCATGTCCCC
>CAMWMT010000055.1 GCA_947175375.1 uncultured Clostridiaceae bacterium
GCATAGAATTCCTGGCTGGCCTCTATCAGTTCATCATCCACGATATTCAGATATTTGATGGTGGTCCCGATGTGCTTATGCCCCAGGGCCTGCTGGATCATCTCCAGCCGCCAGCCGGCCTTCCGCCGCATGTTGGCAAAATACCGGCGAAGCATATGCGGTGTCAGATCTATGCCTGTTTTTTTCTCCATCCGTTTCAGCATGTCGTAAACGCTGTCTACTTTCAGCGGCTGTCCTGCTGTTTTTCCGGTGATATTGATAAACAGATACTGCTGGTGCTGCAGCAGCTCCCGGTACTCTGCCAGATAGTACATCAGAAATTCGTAGGTATCCCTGCTAATCTTAGCTTTCCGATATTCCGCATTCTTGGCTCTGGCATCATTCTCATTGTCCTCCCGGAAATAAACGCCGACCATATGGTGCTCATAATCGATGTCATGAGTATACCTCACACCCAGGAGCTCCCCGATCCGGAAGCCGGTTTCCGCCAGCAGCAGGAGGAACAGCTGGTCACGGCAGTTGGTACATGCCTGCAGGAGCGTGATGATTTCTTCCTGCTCTGCCGGTCTGACATCCCTCTCCTCTGCCTTCAGATATCCTTTAAAGGACTGATAGCGCAGCTTTTTCTGTACACCTACCGCATTGACTGCCACATGGTAGCTGTAGGACAGCACTTTCAGACTCCCGATCCGGCTGTCCTGGGCCTCTGCAAAAAGATAGAACCTGAACACATCCTCCAGGTATGCGTTACAGGTTCCATTATTGATTGTCCTTATCTTATTTTCCTGTGTGTGGTTCCCGGCTTTCAGCCAGTTCAGGAAATCCACAAAATGTTCATTCTGTTTCTCAAAATCCAGTCCACAGACCTGCGGGATATCCATGGAGAGCTCTTCCAAGTATTCCAGATAGTAGCAGATGGAGAATGCAGACCGCTTCACTGTGTTTGGTGATCGTTTGGACTTTATCTTATGCTTCAGATATTTAGATGGGAGCAGCACAATCTCCAATGTCTCGCAGTCCCTGATAAAATAGTATTTTGTCGTTCCGTCCACTATCGTTTCCACGGTGTATCTTCTCATCGTTTCTCCCTCCTTTCCTAACGTCATACACAGTATACCGTGTTGCCGTGATGACAGCTATACGCAAACCCAACAAATATGACCGGCAGAAACCAAGCATAACCAACAATGGATATTCAGCATAGGCTTGGCCCTGTCTGGAGAACCTGATCACTGGAAAACAAGTCTGCTAGAAATCTTATACCTCCTAACTGGCAGGCATACTGAAAACCCTCATTAAAATCTTTAAATGTACGTTCCGCTTTTTTCTCAAAGCAGGCTTCTCCAATATGAGGGATCGCTCCTTCATAAGTTCCTGCCGTCAAATGTCCCTCTTCTGTGATCCTTATATAAATACCGGATTCCCCGCCCATATAATACAATGCGCCCCGGCCATTCAGACGGGTGACCTGGTCCTCTACCCAACGGTACTGACTGCTTCCGGTCACTGACTGCCAGTGTTCAAACTCCTTCTGAGTCATTATCTTCCCCTCATTCCTTCTGCTTTTCTGTACAAGCGCCACTTTGTGCCAATACTTCCTCCAGGCCAAAACCAGCGGCGACCGCATGATCTACATATTGCATGGCCGCTCTGTTCAGGCACCCGGCCAGTCCTTTCCGGCATCCTTTATCAACCGCACATACCCGGGCTGTCAGAACCATTACTTCTTCTTCCCGGATTAACCGTCTGTTTTTCAGGTATCCTGGGACAAGGGACAACTTCTCTTTAAGAGAAATTATCGCTTCTTCTGTTCTCCCTGGCAGACCATTATACTCCTCTGTATCATCCTGAAGAATCACAATAGCTGGGATAGTGGCCTGATCACATCCCGCAATCGGTACCAGCTCTCCATAATAGATCGATTGTTTTTCCATTGGCACAGTACTCCTCCTTTTAGCATGTCAAATTCCCTTAACCAAATATCATATCTTCCAATTTATTCAACCATTCCATATTCATCTCTTCCGCTGTACAGTTGATCTGTTTTATATGATATCCCTTCTCTTCCAACCCACTTCGGATATCCTCCACGCAGGACCTGGAAAAGCTCTCTGCTTCTGCCTTATTCTCATCATTACAGTTGAATCGATATTTCAGAAGCACATCGTAATTGTTCAGAAAACGGAATGTCAGATTCCCATCAATATACTGTGGCAAGGTTGGATCCTCTTCGATCACTGACTTAATATCATCAATAATAAATGGTTTTGTGCTCTCAAACATCAGAGTATTAAATTCAGCCGTATTAAAATTGGTACCGAGCAGTATTCTCGTCTTTACACTGTAATCCATCCATACACCTCATTTTCTTCCGGCTATAGTTATACGGCAGAGAGTATTCCCTCCAAAGGAGAATATACTACGATTCCATTTTTCTCCATCCGGAGCAGAAAATCCTGGCACAGCTTCTCATTGCGGGAAAGCCGGGAAGAATCCAGAACCAGAAGCACCTCAATCCCCCTGCAGTCCTTTTCTTTCAGGAACAATTCCAGTCCTGGCCTCTCCAGTCCTATTTTCCCTCCCAAATCGCTGGAACAGCCAGCGATCTCCAGCTGAAGCTGTTCTCCATAGATATCCAGCTGCTTATACTGCTGTTTTAAAGCACCATGACTGTCCTCCGGTGCATCGATGTGGGTATAAATCCAGGCTTTTTTCTTTCTATGTTCCATCTCTTAGTCTCCTTTTCCGGTCCGCTCTCTCATTTTTCCGACCTGTCTTTTTACTAACTGCACACTCTTCTTCTCGCTGGGCCGGTTTTATCCCCAGGCTGACTGTCAGCCCCTTGTCCACTGCCTGCAGGGTCTTCTTATCCAGACAGCCTATGTACTCATGAAGCCTTCTCAAATCCAGAGTCCGAACCTGCTCCAGTAATATCATGGAATCCTTATGCAGCCCATAGAACTGTCTTCCTACCCAGATATGAGTCGGCAGCTGATGTTTCTCATCACGGCTAGTGATTGCTGCTGCTATGGTAGTTGGACTGAACTGGTTCCCCGTGTTATTCTGAAGGATCACCACAGGCCGGATACCACCCTGCTCACTCCCGACAACCGGCCTCAAATCTGCATAGAAAATGTCTCCTCGCCGGATTTTTCTCCTTGTCATTTTCCTTTTCCTCCATATAAAATACAGGACCAAAGCAATAATTCCTGCATTTTTTTAACAGCGGCGGCCCAAAATACGGACCGCCGCCCAGTTATCTCACATGAAAAATCGTGCTTGTTTTTCATTTTTAAGTTTCATCTGCTCCTATTCGACACTACTTCCCAGAGCGTGGGCAGTCAGTTACAACCGGTTTTGGCTAACCGTCATGGGATTCTAACCCCGGCCAGGATCTCTGGCCGCCGCCCTCATTGCGGTTCCCCCGGTTAAGAGGGGCTGTGACTGGACGGAAGTATCATTATAGGCTGTACATGTCATCGCAGAATGATCCGGCCATGGACCACTTTCAGGACAGACATTTCTCGCTTGGCACCTTTGATGCTATCTTATTGACAGATTCTCTGACAATCTGCAGGTGGTCTTGGCGTGTCCTCCTTTGCCGCTTTACGCTTTTGCGCTGTACAGCTAACGTATTGTAACTGCTGGATATTCAATTTTCAATGAACAGAGAAGAGAAAATAGATCCCTTCACTTATTTCCACGTTGGAAGAAATATTTGAGAACCAAAAAATCAAAATTTCTCTAAAAAAGCTTTCAGTTTCCTCAAAATCTTATGACGGCGCTTATTCACGGCCTTCTGGGAAATCCCAAGTTCCGCTGCAATATCCCTCTCACTTCTATCCAGAAAGAACAGTTGGATGATCAGATCCTGTTCCTCTTCTTCCAGATTCCTGATTGCTGCATGGAGCTGCTCCCGCATCATTTTACTAAGTACCAATGACTCTACATCTGCCTGCTCATCTCCTGGCAGGTTATGTTCTTCCAGCAGACGCTCATAGGAATCCTCCCGGCTGGGTACTGTCCTGATCTGCTGGGTTTCCTGGTCTACTATGGTTTGTTCTGCTTTCAGGTCGTATTCCTGATATTGCATTTTTCTTTCTGTTTCTCTTAACACTTCTATTATTTCATCGCTGGCCTCCGGATACATTTTCCGGAAATCCGGCAGTCTGCCTGGTCTTGCCATAGGCTTGTCCTCCATTTTCTTAAATTTCAAAAATGAAAAAACAAGCGCGGTGGCGACCGGCATCGCTCTTCTCTGGGATAAAAATAATAAGCGTACAGATGGCTCAGATACTCCTTCTGTACGCTTATTGTTTGTTCTCTTTTATTCAGAACTAATAGTTCATGCTGTTGGGCGAGAATATATTGTCTTTTTCTTAAAATTTTTTTGAATAGCTGCCCAAAAGTGAACTACTCCAAATAGGATATTGCTGTTTTATTAAAATGAAAATGCTGAAAAATATGGACCAGTACATAAATATCCTCCTGACTCATAACAGAGTCAGCGGAGGATACAGAATAAATGTAGGCACGATAGCAAACCAGCTAAAGCGCCGATTATATCGCTGTCGTTTCCTATAGCAATATTGAATTCTCCTAATATCCATGTCCGTCCCCATATCGGGGAGGTACAAACAGATCAGCATGTTTATAAATCCCCTAATCCATTAATTGGGGGACATTATAATGAGTATAAGTTTCACCCTCCTTTCATTTTGCTTTCATTTTTCTCCAAAATAATCCATCTGGTTTAAGAATCAAATTTATATCCGACACCACGAATACTGATGATATAATTCGGCATATCGGGAGCCGTTTGAAGTTTTTGTCGCAGACGGCTCATAAGGTTATGGATTGCCTGTGTTGTGACTTCTATATAATCCTCACCCCATACATGGTAGGATATGGTTTCAAAGGTCATTACCCGTTTTTTGTTTATAATCAGCAGATGGAGAGCATCAAATTCTTTAGTCGTCAGATCTACTTTCTGACTACCGACGAATACTGTTCTCTCTTCCAAACAGAAGTACAGATCACCTTCCCAAATTTCCGTTAATGAATAATCTGTGACAGCCTGTGGGGTAACGACATTGGAAAAAGTATGTAAAGCATCTGTAAATATACCATTTTTTCTATTCCAGTTAAAAACATATTCCGTCAATTCCTTTTGCTGTTCTGTAGCAAGCAAAAGGAATAGCTTTTCTCCAATCTGCCTACCAGACTCTGATAAATCAAGAACCGCTAATTTCCCATGTCATCACCCCCTTTACTTTGTGACTGACAAATTATAAATCTGTTATACTTGCACGCTCTATATTCGTCAATAAATCCGCCTATATAAAACCCACATCAATGGAACATACCCCTACTGTAATCGGAGAATGTGATGTGTTCACATCTGCTCTTTCAACTGGTCAATCACCTGTTCCAATAGTTATACCATAGATGCAGACTTTAAATCATCTTCAAAAAAAACTGCCCAACGACAACTCTAAACCAAACAGTAAAACAGATTCACCTAAAATTACTGGATCCCTACTCCTTAAGGATCTGCCCAAGTACCTCTATTAGCACATCAATATCAACCGGCTTGGACAGATGGGCATTCATTCCACATGTCAGGGCTGCCTCCCTGTCTTCCTCCATGGCATTGGCTGTCATGGCGATAATCGGCAAATCCTTGACATCTTTTCTTGACAGATTCCGAATAGTACGGGTTGCTTCGTAGCCATTCATGATCGGCATCTGTATATCCATCAAAACAACATCGTAGTAGTATTCCGCTGATTTCTCCACCATTGTTACGGCATCCGTTCCATCCGGTGCCGTTTCGACAATGAATCCGGCTTCTGTCAATATTACTTCTGCAATCTCCCTGTTTAATTCAATATCCTCTACAAGCAGTATACGTTTTCCTTTGAAATCAGCCTTCGTCCATGCAGCTGCTTCTTCCTCTTTTTCAGATGGATTATTTACAACAAGCAATGCTGATTTCAGATCGGACATAAAGAGCGGTTTTGCACAAAATGCCGTAACACCGGCCTCCTTTGCTTCTTCTTCAATATCCGACCAGTCATATGCCGTCAGGATAATGATGGGCGCATCATCTCTAACCATACTGCGGATTTTTCTCGCTGTTTCTACACCGTTTTGTTCAGGCATCTGCCAGTCAATAATGTAGGTATGATAGGCATCCCCTTCTTCGTGTGCAACTTTGGCGCGATACGCTGCATCCCTGCCGGATGTCGTCCACTCGGAGCGCATCCCCAGCTGCTTTAACATTTTGCTTACACTGTCACAGACATTGAAGTCATCATCCACTACCAAAGCCCTTAAGCCCTCCAGCTCCTTTAACTGCTCTGTATTCTTTTCAACATCCTGTAACTTAAGTGTAAACTCTACTGTAAATTCGCTTCCCTTACCAGGTTCGCTCTCGACAGAAATGGTGCCATTCATCATTTCCACAATATTTTTCGTTATTGCCATGCCAAGTCCTGTACCTTGAATACCAGACCTCGTTACACTGGATTCCCTCTCAAAGGGTTCAAAAATATGCTCTACAAATTCCGGTGACATGCCGATTCCATTATCCTTTATGGTAAATACATAATCGCCATATCCATGATGGAAAGTTGTTTTTTGCATGATCCGGAACGATATGGTTCCTCCCGCCGGGGTATATTTGACGGCATTGCTCATCAGGTTAATAAATACCTGATTCAGCTTTAATGCATCTGCAATGACATCCTCATTAACAACCTCAAAGGTATCAATGAACAGTTCAAGCTGCTTTGCCTTGACCTGAGGCTGGATAATATTCACCAGATTATGCAGCAATTCGGAAATATTACATTCCTGCTCCTTGATCTGTACCTTTCCGCTTTCAATCCTGCTCATATCAAGAATATCATTGATCAGGCTTAAAAGGTGATTGCTGGAGGAAAGCACCTTCTGCAGACAGTCCTTAACCTGATCTTTGTTGTTGATATGGCTGATTGCAATGGTAGTAAAGCCGATAATTGCATTCATAGGCGTGCGAATATCATGGGACATATTAGAGAGGAAGGTTGTCTTTGCCCTATTGGCATGTTGTGCCTGCATCAGTGCATCCTGCAGAGCCTGCGTCTGTTCCTTCTGCTTTCTGACACTTTCTGTGATGTCCCTTGCCACAGCCATTACCATGATGTCATTTGTGTCAGAATCCCGTGTCATAATAAATGACTGACGGACACATACAGGCTCTCCATCTGGGTTTTGCTCCCAATAATCAACACTGACTTCTGCCTCATTCTGCTCAAAGCGTTCTTTTAAATGTGCTGTGTTTACAACAGTGCAATAGTCCTCCATGGATTCCTTTAACACAAACTTTTTCCAACCTTCAAAGAAATCAGAGGCCCTGCATAGAACTTTCAGTCCCGCGCTTTCAAGCAATGAAACAGCCTCTCCGTCAAGTGTGCGCACAATATCCTGTTCAATCAAATCCTGTCAGGTTAAAATCATAGGTACAGAAGGCATTGGAGGTAATCGCAATCCGGTACTGCCTTTCCTTACGATTTGCAACAGACATTTCAGCCTGAACCCGAAGTTCTTTTTCTTTCACTTCCGTAATATTCTGCCGGGTAAATAAAACTTTGCTTGCTTTTCCGTCCTTCCTCTCCAGACAGATAATATTCACATGTTCCCATTCTGCACTGCCATCCCGCAGCACATGGCACTCATAGCGCAGGTCATTATGCCCTTCCATTGCAGTAATAATCTGTTCTTTGCTGATAAATGCAGAAAAATCCTGACGGTCGCTTTCCTCCAACAGGATGGAGCACAGGTACACTGATAACTCTTTATAACTCCCTCTATCTGCAATTCCACTGTCCTCCGGCCCCGTTCCCGCCAGATATTGATAGGTATCTGTTTCAAAGTCGATCAGGGCAAAGCGGGAAAACAAGGTGGTGACACCGCCGATAATATAACCCATTTCCCGGTTTTCCTGTTCTAATAGCTTTTTTTCTTTTCTGTTCTGTTTAAGCAGCAGAATAATATAAGCAGCAAACAGTCCTACCAGTATAACTTCCAGTATGGTTCCAGCACGGTTAGCCGCCTGAATCATATTCTGCGTAACGCTTTTGGGAAACGTCTGTACAAGGACATATCTGCTCTTTGGGAGATACATCACACAAATATTATCTGTTTTACTGTCAGCATCACAAATAAAAGCACCTTCCCCGCCTTTTTCAAATATCCCACTTACCGCATCTGCGGTTTTCCTGTCTATCACACCATCCCGCACCAGTGTTTCCGCTATCTTTTGTTCCTCATATTCCTGAGGTGTAGAATCGGCAATAATCGTTTGGTCAGGCATACACAAAAACGCATCTGCGGCTTCGCCAAAATAGGAAACAGCAAGCATATCCGCAAGATATTCCTCCGCCTTATAAGCTCCCCAGAGTACGCCTGTAATTCTATTGTCATAGTAGACAGGCGAATAAAAGCGTATCATGATTTCATCCGTAAAGCTGGAATTGAAGGTAACATATATACCACTTTTTCCTTTCATGCCCTGGGTATAATAGTCCTTCCCCGTTGCATCAGAGGTACGCCCATCCGATGCATGATTCATACCGGATGCATCCGTAAAACAAATAGCATCAAATAACGAGTTTTCCTCCATTTCCCGCAGCGTTTGGATACTTACTGTCGGCTCTTTCAGGCTTTGTCCCAAAAAATAAGTATATGTATTGATTTGATCCTGCGCATTTTCAAATTCTTCATCAATACGAATCAATGTCTGTCTTGCCGAATCCGCCGCGTAATCTCTGTTCAAAATTTCTATACGTTCCGTGTTTTGCGCAGTATACCAGTAAAATGCGATCACCATCGCCGTAAAAAGGAAAAACGCATAGAACTTTCCCGTGGGCGGTTTCTTTTTTGGGTTGATCATGGGCTACCTCCCTGTATTTTTGATCAGGTGCTTTGCTGCCTGTTATCCTGTGATAAAGAATACTTCCCCATATACATTTTGAATGACTGTCTGAAAACTTCGCTGTCATTTCTCATACTGCGAAGCGATTCATGGAGGTTCATATTATGCTGTGCCATATCCATAACACAACCGGCAACATTGGAACAATGATCGGATGTACGCTCCAGGTTCGTCAATAAATCGGCCCATATAAAACCTGCATCAATGGAGCATGACCCTTGCTGCAATCGTAGGATGTGATGTGTCCGCATCTGCTCTTTTAACTGGTCGATCACCTGTTCCAATGGTTCGACCATAGATGCAGACTTTAAATCATCTTCCAAAAAGGCGGTAAGCGACAATTCCAGGCACTCATTTACTGCTGAAGAAATCGTATCAAGCTCATATACTGCAGGTGCTGTAAAAGCCAGCCCTTTACTCTGTAGTTCTTCTACCGATTCCAATATGTTTACTGCATGATCTGAAATCCGTTCAAAATCACCAATCATTTTCAGTAATTTCGCTGCTTCCGCACTGTCTGCTTCGCTGATCTTCTTCGCACTTAATTTTACCAGGTAGGTTCCTAACAAATCTTCGTAATGATCCGTCAGTTCTTCTTTTTCACGGATTGACGCGGCAAGTTCCGGGGAATAACCATGTAAAGATGTCAGACTGTCCCGCAAGGCTTTGGTGGCTGTTTTCGCCATATCTGCGCCTACTTTACGGCAACGCTCCAACGCAATGGGCGGGGTAGTAAGTAAACGATCATCCAGTTCCGGCTCTGTTTCAGGCTGTTTTGTATCCGGGACAAGCCAGTTTACCAGTTTTTCAAGGCAACCAGACAACGGCAGCATCAGCAGCGTGCATAATACATTAAAAACAGAATGGGTTACAGCAATCCCGAACAGTGAAGCGGATTTACCTAAAAG
>CAMWMT010000056.1 GCA_947175375.1 uncultured Clostridiaceae bacterium
GGTTTATCACATTCGATAAGAGCATATTTAAAAAATTAAACTGATTCATGCAATTTCTCCCCCATCATCATATAAATATTCATTGAGTTCCAAGATAATACTTTCCAGTTTGTTACCAAACACTTTGTTGATTTTTGCAAAGCCGCCCTGTGCCTTAAAGCGTCCGTCCTCATCAAATACGTCCACATTCAGCACAGATTCCTCCATCAGGTATTTTTCCATTCTGACAATCCAATTCAGTTCCTGCTTGGAGAATTTATGCGCTTTTTTCAGCTTGTCCACCGCCTGTCTGACTCTGGCCTCGTGGGAAATCAAGGTGGAACCAATGGCGTAACGGCGTATCAGGCTGATAATATCGGCAGCAATTTCTTCATTGGTCATTTGAAAAATAGCAGTATTGAGCTGCTGAGTGGTAAAGCCCTCTCTGTCCAGCGTCAGGCGCAGGGAGCGCAGGCTTTCACGGGTCAGTTCCTTCGGTCTTGTGCAGACGATATTCAGGGCAGCAATCTCATTCAGGTTGGTCTTAACATAGTCCGCAAATGCGTCCAGATAATCTTCGGGCTTGCTGCCCCTGCCGTAGCCCCTGCTATGCTCCAAAAGCTCATCTTCATGGTCAGAAATCACAACGGGACGTCGTTCGTCAGAGGTAAACTGTCCCAACATTTTGAACAGTTCTGCATAGGCAAGCAAACGGTTCTTAGCATCTTCTGGCTTGCGCTGTTGAATATTGACAATAAACTGGGTAGGGTCCTGCCCTCCCGTCATGCTGATAAAATGCTCCATGGTCTTGCTGTCCATATGCCGTTTTTTTCGCTGCAGTTTTGCAATGATCTGATCGATCTGATGTTGTACATGCTTTTCGTCGTCTAACACTTCCAAACCTTCCAAAAGCTGCACAAATGTAGTAGTGGGGTTGGTAACAACAGGCTTCATAGTGTTGACTGCTTCCAGAGAATCATAAACACCAACAGGGTCATAAATCTCAAAATGGGTCTTATGGATTTCAGGACAAAGGCGGGTCGCACGACCCATCATCTGTTCAAACAGGACTCGGGATTTGACGCGACGCATGAATACCAATGTTGTAATTTCAGGAATGTCAATACCTGTAGTCAACAAATCAACCGTAACAACAACACTGGGAAAACGTTCATTCTTAAAACGCTTTATGGCATTCAACACTTTTTTCCTGTTGCCACCACCCACGGAGCCAGTTATTTTCATGATGCTGTCATTATCCACGCCTGTTTCTGTATAAATGTCCTTTAGAACTTTCACAATCAAATCAGCGTGGTCATCGTTGACAGCATAAATCAGCGTCTTACCCTGTTCAGGGGTTTCGGGGTCAATATCACGGGCAATTTCTGACAGGACTGTCCGATTGAACGGCTCCGTTATGACCTGGCGATTGAAGGCTTCCACATCAAAGTCCAATTCGTCATCCAACAGCTCTGAATTTGTGATTTCGCCAGTCACGGGGTCATATAACATGACAATATCGCCCTTTTTGTAGTGGATTCCCTCGGTACTCAACCTGGTAGGGAGCTTATGTGGAGCGTCGTGATCCACCAGATACCCTTCAATCACCGCCTCACGGTATGTATATTTGAACACAGGTTGTCCAAAGATTTCCGTGGTCTGTAGTGCTGGTGTTGCAGTCAGCGCAATTTTTACAGCGTCAAAGTATTCAACAACGCTGCGGTACCTGCTCTGATAATCTATCTGGTCACGGTAGAGAATCTCATCCTCGCCCATTTCTTTATCCAGAATATAACCTCTGTGCGCTTCGTCAATGATGACCAAATCAAAATCAGAAACGGCGGGCATGGTTTTTTCATCATTGTACAGAATCCTCTTTACCATGCTCTGAACCGTAGCAATCTGGATTCGGGTTTCACGGTCTATATCCTTATCTTCCAGGCCCTTGATGTTATAAATATCATCAAGGGTCATCAAATCTTCCAGCTTGACTTCTTTGAACACATCGAATGCCTGGTCCCCCAGAGCAGTCCTGTCCACAAGAAAGAGTATTCTGCGAAAGCGTCCTGTTTTCAGAAAACGGTAAATCATGCCCAGAATGGTGCGGGTTTTACCTGTACCTGTTGCCATAGCAAGCAGGATGCTGCTCTGCCCATTGATAATTGCTTTCTCGGCTTCCTCAATCGCCCTGATCTGGTACGCCCGGAGGTTGAGACCGTCTTTGTCACGCAACAGGTCATAGGACATTTTCTGCAATTCCTGATTCCGTGCGGAAATATCTTTTTCCAGCAGTTCTAACATTCCCGTTGGACTCATCCAGCCTCTCAAAGCCCTGGGATTATTGTCAGGCTGCCGCAAATCCAGAAACCATATGCCGCTCTTGGTATCGTACTGCTCTAAATAGGGTCTGCCATTGGTGGCAAACGTGAACGGCACTTTGTAGCTGCCCCATGTTCCAATCTGATAGACTTTATCGGCACTGCGGATGTTTCGGGAATAGTCCTTGCACTGGTAATCAATGACAGAGGGAATATCCTTATGAATTGCCTTTGCCTCAATCGTAGCTACCATCTGTGTATCAACGAACAAGGCATAATCAACATAGCCCCTGTTACCAACGGTGGAATCTGTAGGCCATTCGGCAATCGCAATGTTATGTCCCTTTACAGGGCGTGTCCCCTTAGAATAGCGCAGCAATTCCGTATCGGCTTCCCAGCCCACTTTGCGAAGCTGTTCATCAATTAAATAGCGTGTCTCTGCCTCAGATTTGATTCGCTGGCTTGCAGCTTTACCAGATTGCTTTTTTCTGGTTTCCTTTTCAACAGCGGGAGCCGCTGCCGCTGCTTTTTCGGCTTCCTCTATCAACTGTTTTTCCTGGGTCTGTTCACTCTGCTTATCGCTGCTGACAGGTTCGGGTGTTTCAGATGGCATAACAAAAGGCTGATTCTGATAATTCCAGTCCCCATAGGTCTGCATAAACCATTCACACAGGCTGTATGCCATTTGGAGTAATGCCTTGCCGTCAGCTATAGAAGCATAATTTTCATGCGTTGCCTTATTACGCCCGATACGCAGGGCATGAAGAACCTCCTTCAAATCACGGGTAATCATACCTTCACGGAACAGACTGTTGATTCTGTTTGCCGCTGTGTTATCACTGGGCAGAGGGATTCTGTCATAGGTGAAGCACAAATTAACAATCGTTTCGCCGATCATCCCCAACTTCATCAGACAGGAGTTAGAATCGCTGTACAGATATTTTTCTGCCAGTTCTCCGAAGTTCGCCAGCACAGGAAAATGACTGTTCAAAAATTCAAAATTAGATTTCATATTGCTGTCTCCTTGCTGGTCATTCTTGGAATAGGATTTGTATTTTTATATTGTTTCAATCTTTTATCAGAGGGTTTCTTAGCGTCCGCTGGGATAAGCCAGGTCTTTCCTTTCTTGATCGCACCCTCTATCCGCCCATCTGCACATAGAAACCCAATTCTTCGTGACGTGATATTCCATTGTACAGATAACTCTACTGTCGTCAAATATTCCATACTCACCGTCCATCCCTCCCACAATCGGAGTGCATCCACTATTTATTCCTTATAATACATCATGTATCGGAGCAAAACAACATAAAGTCCCATATTCTCACGACAACTTTCTTGCATACGCGGCAGCTTCAATGAATAAGCAGGGTGTCATTAAATCTTTTTTCTCCCATTGTAACTTTTGCAAGTTGCATTTTTCAAAAACCCTTAAACGAAAAAAGCCCGGAAAATCAGGTGTTTCCGGGCAAAAAAGAAGCCCCGGTGGATCTTCCACCGGGGACCTTGGAGCAGGGCTACAAGGATTCGAACCTTGAAATGACGGAGTCAGAGTCCGTTGCCTTACCGTTTGGCGATAGCCCTTCGTATTCAACGAATGTTATTATATGACATATCCAGAAAAAAAGCAAGCGTTTTTTTCACTTTTTCAAAACTTTTTTTATCCTCCTTTTTTCTTCCCTGTTTCTTATGAATTTCTTTCGCAATTTTAGAAAACCTTTATTCAGATGATACACTTTCGTCACAATTTCCTGTTATGATAATACTCGTAACAGGAACACATCAGTATTTCATTCATAACACTTTCGGGGGACCGGAAAGGTCCCCCACTCCCTCGAAAGCACGGACCCTCACGGGTCCTTTTTTTACTGTTCCATCTGGCGTCCCAGAAATCCGGCTGCAACAGCAGCCACTTTCTGTTCCACCTCGCCCATCCTGGTCTTCATATCACGCCCAAGAAGGATCACAGCGCCGATGGCATCTCCTTCGCTGATCACGGGACAGATCGTCTCTGTGGCTATGCCTTCCATCTCTTCCTGGATTACCGGTATAAACTTACGTTCTATGGCAGAGGCCTGAAGGCTCTCCCTCTCCTGGATCAGGTGCTCCAGCTGGGGGCTGATCGCTTTCCCATAGTAGTCCTTCTTTGCTCCTCCTGCAGTTGCGACGATGGTATCGCGGTCTGTCACACATACCATATGCCCTGTCGTCTGTGCTAGGCTTTCTGCATATTGTTTCGCGAACGCAGAAAGTTCCCCAAGGGGAGAATATTTTTTCAGGATGATCTCTCCTTCCCGATCAGTAAAGATCTCCAGAGGATCGCCCTCCCGAATCCTTAATGTACGCCGGATCTCTTTGGGCACGACTACTCTGCCGAGGTCATCGATCCGGCGCACAATTCCTGTTGCTTTCATATCATCTTCCTCCAATGTCTTATAATACGATGTCGATTTCGAGTCTTCACAGACCATCTGCATCTAGTATTTGTAAGAATTGGATTTATATGCATCGCCTCTGTCAATCAACCAGATTCATTTTATTCAAAAGCTCTGTCTTCATCGCATACAGACGATCCGACAGATCCACATAGACTTCATGAGGGTTCACAAGCCTTCTCGTCTCATCCCACAGCGTATTCTGCTCTTCGATGCAGTGTTCCCTGATATCCATGACCGTCGGAGACTGATAGATACAGGTTCCCTGATCGAAGACCTTCACCATCAGTTCCTTCATGGTATAAGTACCGCCCTTCAGGTGCGTCTTTTTCCAGGTCTCGACAGGATCAAAGATGATCAGATCCTGGGAAACATCAAATTTGTCATCGACCAGGCTGATCAGATCTGCTTTCAGCTTTCCGTTCGCCTTCTCATAGATTCGGTAGATGGTTTTATTTCCAGGATTCGTGATCTTCTCTGTATTTTCGGAAAGTTTGATCTTTGGAATAAATTCACCATCTCCGGTCTTCACTGCTGCCAGTTTATAGACACCACCGAATGCCGGACAGTCCCTGGAAGTGATCATATTGGTGCCCACACCCCAGGAGGTAATCTTCGCACCCTGTGTCTTCAAGCTGTCGATCAGATATTCATCCAGATCACTGGACGCAGATATAATCGCATTATGAAATCCTGCTGCATCCAGCATCCTTCTTGCCTCTTTTGACAGATAAGCAAGATCACCGCTGTCCAGACGAATACCATAACGCCCATTCAGCTTCTTCCCCTTGCGCATCTCCTTAAAGACACGGATGGCATTGGGCACGCCGGATTTTAATGTATCATAAGTATCCACCAGCAGCGTGCAGGCATTCGGATACAGTTCCGCATACGTTTTAAAGGCGGTATATTCATCCGGAAAACTCATGATCCAGCTGTGTGCATGAGTTCCCAGAACAGGCACATCAAAAAGCTGTCCAGCCAATACATTAGAAGTTCCGATGCAACCTCCTATCATGGCTGCACGGGCGCCATAGACCCCCGCATCGGGTCCCTGTGCACGACGCAGACCAAATTCCATAATGCCGTCCCCTCTGGCCGCATTGACCACTCTTGCCGCCTTGGTGGCGATCAGGCTCTGGTGGTTTACGATTGTCAGAATCGCCGTCTCCACCAGCTGCGCCTCCATAATTGGCGCAACGACTTTTATCAGAGGCTCTTTGGGAAATACCACCGTTCCTTCGGGTATCGCATAGATGTCTCCGCTAAAATGAAAATCACTCAGGTATTCCAGGAAATCCTCATCAAAGATACCCACACTTCTCAGATAATCAATATCCTTCTCAGAAAAATGCAGGTTTTTGATGTAATCTATGACCTGGTCTAGTCCTGCCGCTATGGCAAATCCATTCCCGCAGGGATTCGTCCGGTAAAATGCATCAAAGATCACAGTCTCCTGCACCGGATTTTTAAAATATCCCTGCATCATAGTCAGTTCATAGAGATCGGTTAACAGTGTCAGATTTTGTGTTGTGCTCATTAGAAATCCCTCCTGTTTTCGTAGCTGATGATCAATCCTGTATATCCGTTTATACCATCTACGTTTCCTCTGGCTGTATACTGCCAGAATTTGCACGCTCCGGTATAAGTAAGATTCGTATTGTATTCTGCCACCCACAGCGGGGTATCCATAAGTTCCTCCATGACCAGACAATCGGACATCCAGTCCGCTTCAGCATGAAGCACCGGTGTATATCCATTTTCCGTTATCGTCTGACAAAACGCACGAATACATGCCATCCGGGCAGACGATTCCAGTTCATCGGCTCTGCCGTTATGCTCCGGATTCGCATAAGCAGCTGTAACTGCAATGGGGGTTTTCAGTCCATACTCCTTTGCCATACTTATTACAGCTTCTGCCTCTTCAACGGCTTCCCCGACAGTAACCGCCTGTGAGAATACCGAAAGCATCACTTCAAGGCCTGCTGCCTGTGCGCCCTTGATATTCTCTTTTGCACGACTGTCCATTATGATTCTGCCCTTATCCGCATCCCTGTATGCACACTGAATTACTGCAAAATCCAGCCTTGCTTCCGATACTTTTTCCCAGTCAATCTCTCCATTTTCTTCAGTAACCTCAATACCTGCCTGACTGATCAGTACACCGTTTTCGTCAAATTCATAACGGATTCCCTGTATGACCTGCATACCTGTCACTTTATTTCCATCCTGGTCAAAATAAAACGTCTCTCCATCCAGAACCTGCCAGCCATAATAGATGTATTCCCCGGTCCCGACAAATTCCTGCATCATGACCGGCACCTTTTCTTCCATGACCACGGTTCTTACAGCTGCCACTCTTCCAATATCCACAGCTTTCAGATGTTTCAATTCGGAAGGTGCACCTTCCATAGCAAATATGCCCTGATAACGAACATGAAATTCATATTCTGTACTGCCGTCCTCTTTTCTGACTTCCACACAGTCTACACTGACCACTTCATATCCATCTTCAGCACTATAATCCAAAATCCGGAGAGCCAGTTTCTCATTGTTTACGCCTAATGTGACGTTCGCATTACAGTATTTGTACTCATACCAGATGCCATTTTCATATGCGTATTTTATGTCACCAGCATTATTCACATACAGTGAGGGAGTGATTTCCTCTTTTTTTATGATCTGATAAGAATTCGGATCGTTTTCATCTACAATGGATTCTACATATCTGTCCTCCATGATCTCTTCTTTACGGGATGGAACAAATCCAACCGTATCCTTCGGCGGAACATCCGAAGAGCTGTATATCTTTTGAATGCGGATGCCTGATGGATGATTCTCTGTTACCTCTTTTTTCGTATTCGTATCCCGATTCCCGGCTACGAGCGTTTCTTTCGGTACTGCTTCTGAACGATTCCTTTCCAACGCATCTGATGCTTTGGGCCCTTTCGGGGCTTCCATCGCTGTCGACTCCTTTTCTGCCTCTCTTTTATCTTTCGGCAGTTCCTCAAAGGTCTCAGCCGATTCGAAAACCTGATCGCTCTTCTGCTCTCTATCCGGACTCTCCATGGAATCTTTGATCTGCCCAGAAGTAGACCCTCTTTCCTGTTCTCTGTCCGAGCTCTCTATTATCTCTACATCTGCAGACGGAGCCTTCTTGTCTGAAGACTCCGCATATTGTTCATTCTCCGTCAAATTTTCCTGCTGTATCTGTTCTGTCTGCATTGATCGGATACCAGCACAGCCGGCCACTGTCGCAGTTCCCACACAGATAGTCATCAGAAAATAAGCTACTTTACTTTTCATTCTTCTCCCTCTGCCGGTTCCTGTTCTGTATCTTCTGTCTCTACCATCTCATCTTCAACGTCCTCTACCTCAGGCGTACTGAATATCCTTTCAAATGTCAGAGTCTGAATCAGTTCATCATGAACTGAAATCTCCGTCTCTTCAAAAAGAGGTGTATACCACTCGGTATAAGCATTCTGTTCCCGTTGGGACAGTTCATTCTCTTTTGCTGTCTCTGTCGCTTCCTCATCAAAGGTACTTTCCATACAGACAATATAATAACTGCTCTCCGTCTCGATAACCTCTGAAAATTCTCCTTCAGAAAGCGCATCCGCTGCACTCTGCACTGCCTCATCCAGATAGTTGTCATCCCTTCCATAGGTCATGGAAGACGCAGTCATCTCCTGTGCTTCCGCTGCGGCATACAGATCCCCGCTTTCCTTCGCATCTGCAAGAATGGTTTCCATCTGTGTCCTTTTCTCCGCGAGCTCTTCTTCTGTCAGTTCCGTCTCATTGCCCTCTTCATCTACTGTACCAGCAATGGAACTCACCACATAGGAGATCCGCTTCTGTGCCACAGACTCCGGATCTATTTCCGTATCTATTGTAGCGGCACGGTTCTCATAAACTCTGGTCTGAAGTGTCATAAGCTCGAGTACATGTGTGACCGTTGCTTCATCCGCAGACATGGCCTTCAGCGCTTTACTGTCATTCGCTGCAAGAAATGCTCTGGCCGCCTCTGCTGCCTGATTCTTCTCTTCCTCTGTCAGAGAAACACCAATCTCTTCTGCATGTGCTTCCACCACATAATATTCCTGCAGAGTATCCACGACCGTATCTCTTACTGTGATGCCATAGGGCGTGCCCAGTCCCATCAGGTCCTGATTCATAAAGTCCTCTCCAAAAAAGGCTCCATACATTCCCTGTATCTGCATTTGCTGATAGCGCAGATAGAAATTCACTTCACCCAGTGGAACAGATACTCCGCCCACATTCATTGCTTCTGCCGTGCTGTTCAGTTTATTGCTTCCGGAGCATCCGGTGAGTGCTGTCGTCATCACAAACAGAAAAACCAGTAATCCTGCCATGTTCCTTCTCATAATCCATTTTCCTCCTGAAATTGTTGCATTATCTTTTGATTATAAACTTTTTTTATATTCAGAGCAACTCTTTTAATACAATTTCCACATCTACCTGGTCCAGAACCTCCTGATGGAGCTCTATATCAGCTTCTGCTCTCCACTCTTCATAGATCCGCTCGAACTCTTCTTCTCTTGCCTGCTCTGTCAGATGTTCCCTCCAGTAATTCGTTCCATCTTCATCATAGTCACTGGTATGCTGTACGAGGAACCATCCTTCTTCCGTCTGAACCGGATCAGAGATCCCTCCTACCTCCAGAAGTCTCGCGGCGTCCAGCATCAGCGGCTCCTGGCTGTCACCTTCATTGCTGATTCCTACACTGGCCTCGATCGGAGTAAGTCCAATGGCCTCCGCTGCTTCTTTCAGGTTCCCGCTTTCTCTTGCAGTCTCACACAGCTCCTCTGCCACCCTGGTACGCCGCTCAATCTCTTCCTCCGAATACGGCTCCAGATTACCTTCCGCATCCCAGAGTCCCGTGGTGGATATGAGTACATAACAGATCCCTTCCCTGTGTATCGCCTCTTCAGAGATCTCCGGCTCATAGTCCGCCACACAAGCCTCTGCCGTCAGAAGCGACAATTCTCTCTCCGACAATCTGTCATAGACAAACGCTTCATCCGCACCCGCGTATTGAAGAAGCTTTTCATGGTAATTGTTCATAAAGGAAGCTGCCCGCTCCGTAATCTCCTGTTCTTTTTCCTCATCCAGAGCAACACCGTATTCT
>CAMWMT010000057.1 GCA_947175375.1 uncultured Clostridiaceae bacterium
TCACTAATCGGTCGAGGGCTTATCCAGAAGGCGAAGTTGGTAAGGATAGAGAGTATGAAGTGGGAAAGTGAGTATCTTTTGTAACTGTATGTGATTTTGAAGGCATATGCCTTTTATAATCCTCGATAGCTCAATGGTAGAGCACTCGGCTGTTAACCGAGTTGTTGTAGGTTCGAGCCCTACTCGGGGAGTTTATAATAAAATATGGCGCAGTAGCCAAGTGGTAAGGCAATGGTCTGCAACACCAGTATCCACCGGTTCAAATCCGGTCTGCGCCTCTTATGAAAACCTCGGAAATTTTATTTTCGGGGTTTTGCTTTGCCATATTTGAATTTAGGTTGTCAGTTACATAAAACAGCCAATCGGATCAAAGCTAATTGCAGCATTTTTTGACTTCTTCTTCGACTACTTTGACGGCATAATCATGTCCAAGATCCTCCTTCAGTAAAAAATGCAGAGTCTGTGTGATGCAGGCAGCTTTAACGCGTTTCATGGTGTTACCCCTCTTTCTTAATATCTATATGATAAACCTGACAGGTATTCATATCAAAAAAATAAAGCTGTTTCACATTCGGCGAATCCCGGTGTGAAACAGCTTCTTCGACACAAAATTACCAGAAGTATTTTATATGGATATTATATCAAAAATAAAGCAATTTTGTAAGTATTATTTTATTATTATCTGCGGTTTTTGCCCGCCCTGGAATCCTGCTCTTTATAACTGTCACCATGGTGCTGTCGTGCTGACAGACTCGATTCCATTTTATCCTCCGCTCCAGACCATGGATCAGATTATGGAAGGCTTTACCGCTCCATCCTGCTGATCGATTCGATTCCCACGCTTCCACCGCGGACGACTTCGATGTGTTTGAATTCGCTCTTCATAAGCTGTACAACGGCGTCGTTTTTCGTGGCTGTCTGTACAAATTCCAGAAGAAGGCTGTTCTTGCCATAGTCGATGACTCTTGCCTTGAAAGTCTCCGCAATCTGGAACAGCTCCACTTTATCCTGGGAAGTACAGTGAAGTACCTTTACATACAGGATCTCTTTCATTCGTACAAAGACATCAGTAAAGTCGATGACCTTGATCACTTCCACCATACGGTTTAACTGCTTTTTGATCTGCTCAAACGTCTCGTCATCACTGACCGTGGCAATGGTCATACGGGAGACCGTGGGATCCTCTGTCGTACCCACCGTCAGACTATCCAGATTATAAGACTTAGCGGAGAACAGCCCGGAGATCTTGGAAAGTACACCGACCTGATTTTCCACATACAGAGAGATCCATCTTTTTTTCATTGTATTATCCATCTTCCTAATCCTCCTATTTAGAGTTCCGCATCTGTCCTCACAATGCCCTGTGTCTGGAACGATTTTTGTCTGCGTTGCATCCCAAAATCGTTCCGGGCATTGTTCGTTCAAATGCTGTGAAAGTTCCGCATCTGTTCTCACAACGCTCGTCCAGATGCTGTTTCATATATTTCGTTAATTAACAGTCCATGATCATATCTTCCAGTGTGCCGCCCGGCTTAATCATCGGGTAGACCATCTCATCCGGATCGATGATAAATTCGATTAGAGTCGGCACCTTTGTACTCTTCTTTGCTTCTTCAAATGCGGCTGCGATCTCTTCTTTCTTCGTGACGCGGATGCCCTTTGCTCCGTAGCTTTCTGCCAGACGTACGAAATCCGGAGTGTATTCGGGATATTCTTTTCGGTCGGTACGGCGGGAGAGTGCGCCTGCCTTTAAGTTGGTCATGCCGTAGCGTTTGCCGTAGAACAGGCTCTGCCACTGGCGGACCATTCCTAGATACTCATTGTTGAAGATGCAGACGATGATCGGAAGCTCTTCCAGGACAGCAGTAGCCATTTCCTGAATATTCATCTGGATACCGCCATCACCGGATATGGAGATGACCGGAATGTCCGGGTTGCCGATCTGAGCGCCGATGGCTCCCGGAAGTCCGTATCCCATGGTGCCCAGTCCGCCGGAAGTGACGAGTTGTTTTTTCTCTGTGATATCTGCGTACTGGGAGACCAGCATCTGATGCTGTCCCACATCCGTGACGATCAGCGCTTCTTCAAACTGTCGGTTCATCTCACCTATGATGTCCAAAGGGCTCATCCTGCTGTTGGGTCTCATGACCAACGGATGCTCCTTCTTCCATGCTTCGATCTGTGCCAGCCATTTACTGCATTTATTTTCCTGCACATATTCATTCATCCGTGTGAGCGCTTCCTTGGCATCTGCCACAATGGGAACATGTACCTGGATGTTCTTTGAGATGGAAGCTGTGTCGATGTCGATGTGGACGATTTGCGCATGGGGCGCGAATTCATGAACCCTGCCGGTGATCCGGTCATTAAAACGGGTTCCGATCGAGAACAGAACGTCACAATTGCTGACCGCATTGTTGGCAGCATAAGCACCATGCATACCAATATTTCCGATAAAAAGCGGATGCAGGGTGGAGATGGCGCCTCTTCCCATAACTGTCGTGACGACCGGAATGCCAGTTTTCTCCACGACCTGGGTAAATTCTGCATTGGCACGGGCGATATTGACGCCGCCGCCTGCCAGGAAGAGCGGTTTTTTAGCCTTGTGGAGAAGTTTGATCGCCTTTTTGAGCTGCCCCATGTGGATGCTGGTATAGGGCTTGTAGCCCCGGAGATTGACGGTCTTCGGGTATTCTGCGGAACCCATCTCGGCCATGACATCCTTGGGCAGGTCCACCAGCACAGGTCCCGGCCGTCCGGTACGGGCGATATAGAAAGCATCCTTGATAATTCGCCCTAGATTCTCACGTTCCCTTACGGTGACGCTGTATTTGGTAATATTTCTGGTGATGCCGACAATATCCACTTCCTGGAAAGCGTCGTTGCCGATCAGGTTTTTGGCTACCTGTCCGGTAAAGCATACGAGCGGTACACTGTCATAATTGGCCGTGGCAAGTCCGGTGACCAGATTGGTAGCGCCAGGGCCGCTGGTAACCAGACAGACACCGACTTTTCCGGTCGTTCTCGCATAAGCATCCGCTTCATGAGCCAGTGCCTGCTCATGCCGGGGAAGGACGACGGCAATATCATTCTGCCGGTAAAGTTCGTCGCTGATATCGATCGTACAGGCGCCGGGATATCCAAATACGACTTCCACGCCCTCCTCTTTTAATGCATTCACCAGTAAGCGGTTTCCTGAAATCTGTTTCATCTTTCATAGCCTCCTTTTTAATTCTGCGGCATATAAAAACGCCCCAAGCCATAACGCTTAGGGCGGATCTTACATCCGTGGTACCACCTAATTTCAGAAATAGTATCTTCTGCACTCATGCGATACAGGTTCTGCCTATATCGTCTCTCTGTAACGTGAGAACACGTCGAAGCCTACTGGGCATCTGCTGTTCGGTCCGCTGCTCGAAGGCTACTTCCACAACACCGTCACGGAGATTCTCACCTGCCATCTCCTCTCTGCGCATCGGAATGCTGTGTACTCCTCCTTGTCATCGCATTTGTTATATGAATTTATTATAGATGCAAAAGGGGGCATCTGTCAATTGTTTTTATTTGTTGAATTTCCTGCCTTTCTGTGATAAATTAACTAACATGGAATTTCCAGAATATGGCAAAAATGGGGACAGACCATGATACGAGAATACATGCAGCAAAATGTATATGAAGCGCTCCAGGAACGGCTTCGGTTTATTTTTGAAGAATTTGACAACGTCTATGTCTCTTTTTCGGGAGGCAAGGACAGCGGCCTGCTCCTGAATCTGGTGATGGATTATCGGAGAAAGCATTTTCCATGGAAGACCATAGGGATCTTTCATCAGGATTTTGAAGCCCAGTATACGGTAACGACAGAATATGTGGAACGCACTTTTGAACGCTATAAGGATGAGGCAGAGCGCTACTGGGTATGCCTGCCCATGGCGACCAGGACGGCTCTGAGCAGTTACGAGATGTACTGGTATCCATGGGATGATACGAAGAAAGAGATGTGGGTTCGGGAAATGCCGGATCATGATTATGTAATACATATGGACAACAATCCGTTCACTACCTATCGGTACCGGATGCCTCAGGAGGATCTTGCGAAGCAGTTCGGGCGCTGGTACCGGATCTCACACGGAAGGAAGCGGACCGTGTGTCTGCTGGGCATGCGGGCGGACGAATCCCTGCAGCGGTACAGCGGTTTCGTCAATAAAAAATACGGATACAAAGAGCAATGCTGGATTAGCAAACAGTTCAAAGAGGTCTGGTGCGGTTCCCCTCTGTATGACTGGTCAACGGAAGACGTATGGCACGCGATCTCTCTCTTTCACTATGACTATAACCGACTCTATGACCTGTACCATATGGCGGGACTGAAGATATCCCAGATGCGGGTGGCATCACCCTTCAATGATTATTCCAAGGACTCCCTGAATCTGTACCGGGTGCTTGATCCGGAGATCTGGGTGAAACTGGTAGGAAGAGTCCGGGGAGTGAATTTTGCCAGTATCTACGGAAGGACAAAGGCTATGGGATATCGGAATGTGACACTTCCAGAAGGACATACGTGGAAATCCTATACCATGTTTCTTCTGGATACTCTCCCTGCGGGACTTCGCAATAATTATGTGAAAAAATTCAATACTTCTATAGAATTCTGGCATAAGACCGGAGGAGGCCTGGATGAGGAGACCATACAGGAACTGGAGGAACACGGTTATCAGGTCCGTCGGAACGGAGTCTCCAACTATACGTTGAATAAAAAGTCAAGAGTCATATTTCTGGGAAAGATCCCGGATCATACGGACGATATTAAGTCGTCCAAAGATATTCCGAGCTGGAAGAGAATGTGCTACTGTATTCTGAAAAATGACCATACCTGCAGGTTTATGGGATTTGGTATGACCAGGCAGCAGCAGAGACGCATTGATGAGATACGCAGAAAATACAAAAGTATAGAGGACATGAATTATGGAAAATAAAAGCCCGGCTTACCAGGTTATCCCGGTTCCTGTGAAAAAGATAAAGCCCAATACCTATAATCCCAATGCTGTGGCGCCTCCGGAAATGGAGCTGCTCTATGAAAGCATCAAGGCAGACGGTTATACTATGCCAGTAGTCTGCTATTATGATGATAAGAATGATGAATATATCATTGTGGATGGATTTCACCGGTATCGCACCATGCTGGACCACCCGGATATCTATGAAAGAGAGCAGGGAATGCTGCCGGTCTCCGTTATCGACAAGCCGATCGACGAAAGGATGGCGAGTACCATCCGCCATAACCGTGCCAGAGGAAGCCATAGTGTGGATCTGATGAGCAACATTGTAAAGGAACTTCATGACATGGGACGGTCTGACGCATGGATCTCCCGTCATCTTGGTATGGACGAGGACGAGATTCTTAGGCTGAAGCAGATTACAGGACTTGCGGAGCTATTCCGTGATATCAATTTTGGCCGGGCATGGAGGCCGGTGGACCCGGAGGAAGAATAAGCTTCTTTTTTGCCGTTATATCTGGTATAATGTCACTAGCCGGAGTGAAGCGGAAGTTGATGACCTGCACGATCATCAGCGAAGGGGGTAAAGGGGATGTTCTTTTTAGATGTGACCGCGTGGACAGTGGAAAATATCGTGATACGGATTGTAGCGGCTTTTGTTCTTGGAGCGCTGATCGGGATCGACAGAGGGGCGAAGAGAAGAGGCGGAGGAGCCAGGACGGATGCCGCCGTGTGCGTGGGAGCCGCCGCTGTTATGATAGTCGGCCAGTATATGGAAGTCATGTATCCGGGTGCTTCTGATATGTCGCGGATGGCATCTCAGGTAGTGAGCGGCGTGGGATTCCTCGGTGCGGGTTCCATTCTTGTGACCGGCCATCAGGTCAAAGGCCTGACCTCTGCGGCGGGCATCTGGATCTGTGCATGTATCGGATTGGCTGTTGGGATTGGATTTCTGGACGGTGCAGTCCTTGTGACGGTCATCCTGCTGGCAGGGCTTCATATTCTGCCCTGGGTAGAAGAAAAGGTCTATCAGCATTCCAGATATGTGATACTGCATATAGAAGCGGTGGAAGGCGGAGTGACGACAGAGCTTATGCGCAGATTCCGGGAAGACGGCTGCAAGGTGGATATGTTTGAGGTGGACAGATCTTCATCGGAGATGCGTTCGCTTGAGATAACGACAACCATTCGTATCCCGACCGGACGGAGCAAGGAAGAATATATTGACAGCCTGATGGAGATCATTGGAATTTTGTCGATTGACAATATGTAAAATAAGCTCTTTTTTGACATTGTGTTGATTGATTTTTCTATGGTATTCGTATATAATAACAAAGATATGCGGTAATTATGTGCATATCGTAAAAAATTTTCTGGCAGATTTATGCAGAGATCTGTGATAGAAATCGCGAATAAGAAGCGTCTTTTCGGCGCAACCTTTACATAGAAAATAAATCGGATGGAAACGATGAGGTGTGATCGTGGAACAGTATATTATTAAGGGCGGAATCTCACTGAATGGCGAAGTGGAGATCGGCGGAGCGAAAAATGCGGCACTTGCAATTCTTGCCGCTGCTAATATGACCAATGAAACTGTATATATAGACAATCTTCCGGATGTCCGGGATATTAATGCGCTGTTAGAGGCGATGGAGGGAATCGGCGCGAGGATCGATCGCGTGGATCGCCATGCAGTCACGGTAAATGGTTCCAGTGTAGAGAATTTTATCGTGGAGACAGAGAGTATGAAGAAGATCCGGGCATCCTATTATCTTTTGGGAGCCCTGCTTGGCAAGCATAAAAAGGCACAGGTGCCACTTCCGGGAGGCTGTAATATTGGCAGTCGTCCCATTGACCAGCATCTGAAGGGCTTTAAAGCCATGGGCGCGAAGACCCGGATCGAGCACGGCTTTATCATTGCTGAAGCGGAAGAACTTCATGGCGCGCATATTTTCCTGGATATGGTCAGCGTGGGAGCGACGATCAATATTATGATGGCGGCAGCCATGGCGGAAGGAAATACGATCATTGAGAATGCGGCGAAGGAACCGCATGTGGTGGATGTGGCTAATTTTCTGAACAGCATGGGTGCACGCATTAAGGGAGCAGGTACGGATGTGATTCGTATTATGGGCGTGAAGGTTCTTCATAAGACGGAGTATTCGATCATTCCGGATCAGATCGAGGCGGGAACTTTTATGTTTGCTGCTGCCGTGACAGGAGGAGATATCGTACTGCGGAATGTAATTCCGAAGCATCTGGAAGCGACCAGCGCCAAGATCATGGAGCTGGGATGCCAGGTACATGAGTATGATGATGCAGTCCGCGTGATCGCCCCACAGAAGCTTCAGGGGACCCATGTGAAGACTATGCCCTATCCGGGCTTTCCGACAGACATGCAGCCTCAGATTGCTGTATCCCTTGCCATTGCGGAAGGAACGAGTATCGTAACGGAGAGCATTTTTGAGAATCGTTTTCGTTATGTGGACGAGCTGGCGCGTATGGGCGCTTCGGTAAAGGTGGAAGGAAATGTGGCTGTGATCAGCGGCGTAGAGCGTTTTACCGGTGCCAGAGTCAGCGCACCCGATCTGCGCGCGGGAGCGGCCCTTGTGATCGCAGGACTGGCTGCAGAGGGAATCACGATCGTAGATGATATCTATTATATTGAGCGTGGATATGAGAATCTTGATCTGAAGTTTAGAGAGCTGGGAGCGAAGATCGAGAAAGTGGCAAGTGAAAAAGAGATCCAGAAGTTTCGCCTGAAGGTGGGATGAACGATACAGATATATAGAATGTCAGAATAAAAGGGGCTGTCGGGAAAGTCGCTCTGGTCCGGCTGTGGCTGTATGATAAGCGCTTGTATGGAGTGTATCGGACAGAGAACAGGCTTTGTCTGTCTCATTCGGACATGTTATGTCCGCCTGAGACAGACAAAGCCTGTTCTGCGTCCGCTCCAATCCACACAGCGCTGCTTATCATACAGCCACAGTCGGAGTTGGGTTTCCGGCAGCCCTCATAAAAGTGAAGATTTCTTCATTTTGGTTATACTTTAAAGCGGTAGCCGACTCCCCATATCGTCTCGATATACTGAGGCTTGGCAGTGTTAAATTCGATCTTTTCGCGGATCTTCTTGATATGGACGGTGACAGTTGCGATATCTCCGATAGACTCCATATCCCAGATCTTGCTGAATAACTCTTCTTTGGTATATACGTGGTTGGGATTCTGCGCGAGGAACGTGAGAAGGTCAAATTCCTTGGATGTGAATGCTTTCTCTTCTCCGTTAATCCATACTCTGCGCGCAGTCTTGTCGATCTTGATGCCGCGGATCTCCACGATCTCATTTTCCTGGATGCCACTTCCGATCAGACGCTCATACCGTGCCATGTGTGCCTTTACCCTGGCAACCAGCTCACTTGGACTGAAAGGTTTGGTCATATAGTCATCCGCGCCTAGTCCTAGTCCGCGGATCTTGTCAATGTCATCCTTTTTGGCTGAGACCATGATGACCGGGATGTTCTTTTCCTCCCGGATCTGTTTACAGATCTCAAATCCATCCACACCGGGAAGCATCAGGTCGAGGATGATCAGATCAAATTCTTCTTTCAGTGCTCTTGTAAGGCCGGTATCTCCCCGGTCTTCGATCTCCACCTGAAAGCCGCTTAGTTCCAGATAGTCTTTTTCCAGATCAGCGATGGCTTCTTCATCTTCAATTATCAATATCCTGCTCATGTACTGGTACCTCCTGATATTTTCTGAGAACAAAATACATCGTTGTTCCCTTTCCTTCTTTGCTTGTTACCCAGACCTTGCCTCCATGGTCTTCCATGATCTTCTGGACAATGGAAAGTCCAATGCCGCTCCCTCCCTTGGAGGAGTTCCTGGAAGTGTCCGTCCGGAAGAAGCGGTCGAAGATATAGGGAAGATCCTTTGTAGCGATTCCCCGACCATTATCTTCGATCTCAATCTGAACGAAATCACCAACATCCAGCACCCGGACGTCTATGAAGCGTTCCGGCTTATCCATGTATTTGATGGAGTTGCTTACGATATTATTGATCACGCGTTTCAGCTGCTCCGCATCTGCGATGACCATGATATCTTCTGCCACCTGATTTGTGTAGGTCAGACGAATCTGCTGCTGTCCCAGTTCCAAGCCGATATCTTCAATGCAGTCATCAAAATATTCGCGGACATTGATCTTGCTGAATGTATAAGGGATGCGGTTAGTGTCGATCTTGGAGTAGAAGGTCAGCTCATTGATCAGCCGGTCCATATCATTGGCTTTATTGTAGATGGTGCGGAGATATTTTGCCTGCTTCTCTGGTGTATCGGCAACGCCGTCCAGAAGCCCTTCCACATACCCCTTGATGGCGGTGATCGGAGTCTTGAGATCATGGGAAATGTTACTGATCAGCTCCTTGTTCTGACTGTCAAAGACGATCTTCTCTTCCGTTGTCTCCTTCAGCCGGAGTCGCATCTCTTCAAAATCAGCGCACAGTTCTCCGATCTCATAATTGTCTTCGATATCCACCTCAAAATCCAGATTCCCGTCCCGGATATTGCGGGTTGCCTTTTTCAGAGTTTCTATGGGATTGAGGATACTCCGGTAGATCCATACGATCAGAAAGCTGCTGGTCATGGCCATGATCAGGATAACGGATATGAGCATCTCTCCAAGAAATTCCCGGGTCTGTGGAGTGGCGACTTCGACCGGCTGCAGGCTCATAAATCCGGTGAATACAATCGTGATCAAAAATAACGGAACGGCGATAACGACAACAAAAGTAATGATGAGCGTTGTCTTCAGATTCAATGTCTTATCCTCCGTTTTTACTTTCTTTAAGAATTATACC
>CAMWMT010000058.1 GCA_947175375.1 uncultured Clostridiaceae bacterium
GGACAGCAGATGCTCACGCAGAAATTTAGGATTCTCTCCTGCCTGGATCGCCATGATTCCCTCTATGATCGTCATACAGTACAACTCTTCCTCTGCCTGACGGACACGAAGTTTTTTCGCGATTGGCTGGAAGAACAGGTTGGCAAACAAGCTGCCATAAAAAGTGGTGATCAGGGCCACACTCATATCCTGTCCCAGCGTACTCGCGCCGCCGCTGCCATCCAGATCCATACCTTTTAACATATTGACCAGACCGATCAATGTACCCACCATACCAAACGCCGGACAATACGAAGAAGCTTTTTCATAAATACCTGCTGCTTCATCATGTCTTGCGATCATATCGTCCATCTGTTTTTCCAGCATGGCACGTACTTTGTCCGGATCATTCGCATCTACGATCATCAGTACACTCTGTTTCAGAAAGGGGTCTTTGATCTCCTCTGCTTTCTCTTCCAGTGCCAGAAGACCACTCTGTCTTGCCAGCATCGCCAGGTCTACCAGTTCATCCACCAGCTTGGGAATCGCAAATTTTTTCCCTCTGGTCAGTACCATCAGATGTTTCGGTATATCCATTAATATCCGAAAAGGATAGCTCGCCAGTACTGCAGCAATTGTTCCGCCTAATACGATTACCAAACTTGCAGGATCCCAAAAGTTTCCCAGCTTTGAAAAACCTATTCCCCATACGACCAGCGCCATACCGATTACGATACCGAGAAGCGTCGTTATATCCATCTTTTCTCCTCCTTGCCAAATATCAGCAATCTGTTATTTATATTCCACTGCCTGGTGTGATACAACTGCGATAAAACGCCCGGAGCTGTTCCATCACAGAATCAGCTGCATCCTTCACCAGATAGTAATAGCCATTCATCATTTTAATCTTTGTCTCCGGTATACATTCCATTGATTCAATCTGCAGGATATTCAGATATAACACTTCGCCACTCAGCCGTGTCACTTTAATCATATCTCTCCTACCGCCTTCCGTGCTCCATGCCGGCGGGGCATCCGGGGAGGGCGTGTGATCGCCCTCCATCCGAATCCTTGCCTTCCAGGCCTCACGGGCCCGATCCATGATCTTCTGATCCGCACTGCGTCTTCTACGCCATATCATTACCGTTTCATATTAATGAGATCAGACAGGATCTCATCACTGACCGTGATGATCTTGGAGTTAGCCTGGAAACCTCTCTCCGCCATGATCATCTCAGAAAATTCTACTGCCATGTCTACGTTGGATGCTTCCAGGTAGCCAGGCATGAGGGTTGCACGGTTGGAACCCGGACCAGCAGCACTCGCTGCACCTGAGTTATCACTCATAGTAGCCGTATAATAATTGCTTCCGTCCTTCGTCAAACCTTCCTGGTTCTGGAATGTGGCAATTGCAACCGTTCCAAGTGTTACAGTCTTGCTGTCTCCATTTTTATCCGTTACCGTAACCTCAATATTACCTGCCTTATTGATTTTTACGTTTTTTGCTTCTAATGCATCTCCTGAAAAATCCAACTTAGTACCATCCACTTCGCTCGGAACCCGTAATGCAACCAGCTCCCCTATTACCGGAGCCGCCGCTGAATTGTCCTCACACAGAAAACCATATACAAAATTACCATTACCGTCAACAATATAACCCCTACTGTCTATCTTAAAATTTCCAACTCTGGAAAAAAGAAAGTCATTTGTTTTAAGTGGACTTTCATCATTCGCAGCATCACCTTTGATATCAAGATTTTTTCTGGGGTCTGTATTTACTATAAAAAACCCTTCTCCATCAATTGTTGCCGCAAAACCACCTACATAGGTTGGCGTACTTGCAGCCATATCCACAGATATGGTTCCCATCAATGAACCATAACCATACTGAGCCGCATTAACACCACCAGAAGTCGTTGTACCCGCTGTCGACGAGGTTGACGACTGATACATCGTATCTTTAAAGGTATAACTCTGTGATTTATAACCAACTGTATTGACATTGGCGATATTGTGACCGATAACATCCAGCTTCTGCTGGTGAGCCCGAAGGCCTGAAACGGCTGAATCCATTGCTCTTAACATATATTTTCTTTCCTTTCGATTTAAGTTCCGCTGTTTTTCTTCCGTCCATTCGTCTGCCTGTCAGTCAGGCAGGCAGACCGAAGCATCCTCAAACGAGGGCCTGCTACATCAGGACGGCACTGTCAATATTTGTGAATACACGTTCTCTCATGTCACTCTGGGACATGGTGGTAACAACTGTGTTGTTGGGAACATTCACGATGAACACGCCCTGCGCACCGATCACAGCAACATCTCTGGCACCCTTTTTTCTGGCACCTTCAACGGCATGCTCCAGATTGCTCATCAACTGGCTGTCCACAGCGATTCCCCGTTCATTCATACGTTTTGCGGCATGTTTGGAAAAATTCAGGCCTTCCCTGGCACTCTTCTGGAGCAGTTTTTCAAATGATACCTGGTTCCCGCCGGTATTCGTCACACTTGTATTCCTGCTGACGCCGGTCTGCCCATTTTCCAAACGCTGAACTCCGTTCATCTCCATATGTATTCCTTTCTTCCAAAAAACCTCTGTCCGTCTGTATATGATACATTCCGGACAATCACTTTTTCCTTTCCCGGACTGGAGCATCCGCTGCTGCAACTGCACCCTTTCCGGCTCCTTTCGTCATCCCTTACTCAGACGGAGTTGTTGTTTCCTCTGAGCTTCCTGCGGAACCCGCTGTCTCTGTTGCAGCATCCGTCGGATCCTTTACGCCTTCTGCAGAACCTTCGGTCCCTTCAGCACCTTCCGTCGTATTACCGGAATCCGTAGAACCCTCTGTACTGCCTTCGACTTTATCCGGATTCTTCAAATCCTCTCCAGAGCCATCTTCTCTGTCCTTATAAGGATCGGGAATCTTGCCCACACCTACCAGATAAGCCATCACGTACTCCTTGTTGTCTCCTTCCAGCTTGAACGTGGGGTTGCCATTTACAAAGCTTACATATTCCACTCTTCCGTACTTGACGCCAGTCGGGATCTCTACTCCACCTGCTTCTTCTGTCACCATAACGGTCACTTCCTGACCCAGCAGACTTCCTGCATAAGTCTGGGTGGTAGTCGCCGTACTCGCCTCCATGGTTTCAGTCATGGAGCTCATAGCCTGCATCATGCCCATCTGCACCATCTGTGCCATCATCTCACTGTTATCCATGGGATTCGTCACATCCTGGTTCTGAAGCTGTGCCGCCAGAAGCTTGAAGTAATCGGTCATGGACAACGTATTTCTCTCATTGGACTCTACCGTATAACTTTGATAGTTATAGGCGTCTGTTGTTCCGCTGACTGTAATATCTGCCATCTGCTTTCTCTCCTAACTTTCCTGTCACTGTCTACACAAGTCCCAGCCGAAGCTGCTGCATAAAGGAATCGCCTTGATGCTGTTCTTCCTCCCGCCGCTGTTGGCGCTCTTCCGACTGTCTGCCGTGACCGCCCTGTTTCTGAGCCTCTTCTCCCGGCTCTCTCTGTGGCTGCTCTGTGTAAATCACCGTCTCTTCTCCGGTATGCTCCTTTAGGATCGCTGCAATCTCTGATGCTTTCTCTCCCAGAAGCTCCAGAGTCTTCGGATTGGATGCCATCACGGACACCATAGTCCTTCCTGCTTCGTATTCCAGACGGATCGTCAGCTTTCCAAGGGATGCCGGCTCCAGTTCTACTGTCAGTACATGGCTATCTCCCAGCTTTCCTGCCGTCACAGCTTTTCCAAGCTCCTGAGGTAATTCCTCCACGGTAGATTTCACTGTGTTCTCTCCCTCCCGGAATCCTGTCTGCAGTACCTTCTGAGGTCTCTCCACCTGTACCGGAGCACTTGCGGTCTGCATAGGTACTGTCTGATTCACATCCTGACCTGTCAGCTCTTTCCGGAATTCATCTTTCTGCTCCTGAACAGTGTCCTGCTTTCCAGATGCCATCATCTGAGTATTCTGAGAATGCTGATCCGTTACAGATACTTCCTGGTGTTCTTCTTTGGGAAGTTCTGCTACCTGCTCAGGCACTTCTGCCTTAACCGGATCTGTTTTTGCTTCTGCTTTCACAGCTTCTGTCTTCACATCTGCTCTCACAGCTTCTGCCTTCGGCTGCTCCGGCAACGCAGATACTTCCAGCGGAAGTTCCCCGGATTCCTGAACCTTCTCAGTAAAAGTTGCATCAGAAACGACAAGAGGCGCTGGCTCTGTATCCATCTCCACCACTGACTCAGCTATCTGGACCACTGACTGCTGCAGAATGCTCTGCTGAAGTTCCATCTGTGTAAGAGCCGTGAGCTCTTCATCCAGATCCGTCTCCTCTGTCTGCTTCTCTGCAGGTTTCTCTGTCTGCTTCTCATCCGGTTTTTTTGCATTCTTCGCGTCTTTTGTCTTTCTGGCGTCCTTTGCTTCTTCCGGCTGTCTGGCAGACTCTTTCTGCTGCTGCAGAAGCTTGATGAAGTCATCCCTGGTATCCTGAACACTGTTCTGTACCTGCCGCGGTATAACCGACGAAGCCGTCGTACCGGCCTGCACCTGCATGTTCACAATCTTCTCCATTTGGTTCCTCCTTTCTTCTTATATTTATCTATAATCATCAGTTGAAAAACTGTGATTATCCATTTTATGTATCAGCCTCTGTGCTGATGTCTCATCCGTATGGCCGCGCTGGATACAAATTCTTCTATGAACATCTCGTCCGCTTTCGCCACCATCCTCTGATATTCCCTCAATTTTCGATCCTTTAGTTTTTCGTATCTCGAGGTATCTACCTTTGCCTCGATCACTTCCTGTTTTTTCTCACTCTCCTGCTTTTTTAGAACCTTTAGATTTTCTTTTTCTTCATCTATGATCTTCTCCATCCGGCCGATACACATATCAAACAACCGATAATTCTCGATCACAGCTCCCTCTGTCTTGATCTGATCAAACTCGCTCTCATAACCCGTCAGTTCTCTCTTCAGACCCCGTATCTGCTCCTGCTTCCTGTTCACATTCTGCATGATCGCCGCATGCTCTGTCTTCAGGTTGTCAAGTACCTGTGTCTTATAGTCCAGCACTGTCTCCAGTCTGTACTGAAATCTCTTCAATCTGTCTCATCCTCCGTCATCAGCCTGCGATCGTCTGCATGATCCGCAGTGTCTCTTCGTATGAAAAACGATCCCCGATTCCCTGCTGTAAAAAGGCGTTGATATCATTGATCTTCATGACCGCCTCATCAAGCGCCGGGTTGCTCCCCCTTTTATATGCGCCAATCGAGATCAGATCCGAATTCTTCTGATAGATACCCAACAGATTCCGAACCCTGGCAGCAACCTTCTGATGCTCCTGCGGGACGATCTCCACCATCAGACGGGAAATGCTCGCACCAATATCGATCGCCGGAAAATGATTCTCATTGGCAAGCTGTCTGCTCAATACGATATGCCCGTCCAGAATACCCCTGACCGTATCCGAGATCGGCTCATTCGTATCATCGCCTTCCACCAGCACGGTATAAACCCCTGTAATCGAACCCTTATCAAAATTTCCACTCCGTTCCAGAAGCTTTGGAAACTCTGCATAGATGGACGGCGTATATCCCCGGGCGATAGGCGGTTCGCCGATGGCCAGACCGATCTCCCTCTGTGCCATAGCATATCTGGTCAGAGAATCCATCATTAAGAGCACATCATAACCCTGATCTTTAAAATACTCTGCAATCGTAGTCGCCACCAACGGACATTTCATTCGGAGCATGGCAGGCTGATCTGATGTTGCCACCACCAGTACGGAACGCTTCATTCCTTCTTCACCCAGGTCCTTTTCAATAAACTCCAGGACCTCTCTTCCACGCTCTCCCACCAACGCGATGACGTTGATGTCTGTCTTTACATTTTTCGCGATCATGCCCATCAACGTACTTTTTCCCACACCGGAACCAGCAAAGATTCCAATTCTCTGTCCTTTTCCGATTGTATTCAATCCATCAATGGCCTTGACACCAAATTCCAGACGCTCTCGGATCGGAGGCCTGGCCAGCGGGTTGATGTAAGGACTATTAACCGTATAATACCGGACCGTCTGAAACGGCTCCTTGCCATCGATCGGCTCTCCCAGGGCATTGATGATTCTCCCGCGAAGAAAATCCCCCACTGGCACCTTTAATCTGCGCCTGGTATTCCGAACAAAGCTACCAGATGCAATACCACTTGTAGCTTCGTAGGTCATCAGCTGGATCTTTCCATCCTTAAAGCCTACCACCTCCGCCGGCATCTGACGATTCTCCTCTTCATTATAGATCATGACGATATCGCCGATACTGGAACGGCCTCCGGAGGCTTCCATGGACATTCCAACCACATTTTCAATTTTTCCAATATGGCTGATCGTCTCCGTCTTGCTGATCAGCTGCGGTATCTTCTCAAACATAAGCTATATTCTCACATTTTCCAGGATATCCCTAATATTTTCCATCTGCGTATTGACACTTACATCTACAATCTCTTCCGGCATCTCTATGATACAGCTACCGTTATCTTCCTTATCCATGACAATAAATTTGATATTATCTGACAGATGTGACAGTTCATCGATAATATCGGCATCCGCCTCCATCATCATGTCATAATCACTTTTATCTATGTAAATCTTCACCCACGCGGTCTTCTTCAGTTTCTCTGTGGCAGATATGATCATCTGGCGGATGACCTCTCCGCTGGAACGAAGACTGATCTGGATCACCTTCTCACCAATCGCGATCGCGCAGTCCTTCAACTCATCTAGATAATTTCTCAGGCAGCGTTCTTTCGCCTTTTCTATCGATTGAAGAGCAATCTTCATGTCTTCCTGAAATGCAAGAAGCTTCTTCTCGTATTCCATACGGCATTCGCCTTCTGCACGTCTTCTGCTCTCTTCATATCCGGTACTGTAGCCAGCCCGATAGCCAGCTTCCCTGGCAGTCTCAAATTCCTCTTCTGCGCGCCTCCTGGCGTCTGCCAGCAGTTCCTCCGCTTCCTTCCTGGCTTCTTCCAGAATCTGCCGGGTTTCTGCCCCGAGCTCATCTAACATCTCTGTCGAACCCACGCCATCTCCTGCAGAAACTGTCAGATTCTCTTCCAGATATTCTCCTGATAATTCTCCAATCGCTTCCCCGGCTTTATTCACCCGTGGAAAAACTGCCTTCTGGGGAGCTTTTCTACTCTTCATGATCTCAACAGGAGGTACATAAGGTTCTATTACGCTGATATTCGACGCCCCTGAGCTTTTAATGACACGACTAGATAATAATGTCGTCGTCCTCTCCTCCCTTCTTGATGATCACTTCTCCCTGCTCTTCCAGCCTGCGAATCACATTGACAATACGCTGCTGTGCTTCTTCCACATCCTTCAATCTGACGTTGGAAGTGATCTCCAAATCGCCGCGAACCGTATCCGCCATACGCTTGGACATATTGTTGAAGAAGGCCGCCTTCATATCCTCGGAAGCATT
Organism: uncultured Clostridiaceae bacterium; assembly: GCA_947175375.1. Classification (GTDB taxonomy): domain Bacteria; phylum Bacillota; class Clostridia; order Lachnospirales; family Lachnospiraceae; genus Hominiventricola. Next base: position 7,478 of record CAMWMT010000058.1, read on the forward strand.
CTTGAGTGCGAATACCACATCCTTGGTATCCAGATCTCTGACAAAACGCTGTATCGACCGGTCGTCCATATCGAGAATATTCTCGAATACGAACATCTTGTCGCGAATATCCTGGGCCAGCTCCGGATTCGTCTTGCCCAGTTGATCGAACACCTTACGCTCTGTGCTGCGATCAATATTGTTCATCATATCAGCAACAAAGTCAATACCACCAAGACTCATGTTATCTTCACTGGTAATGATTGTCGCAAACTTGCGCTTCATCTCTTCTTCCACGATCGCAATCGCCTCCGGAGAGACACGATCCATATGTGCCATGCCCTCGATCACGGCAATCCGCTTTTCATCAGACAGCTGTTCCAGTATCTGACCTGCCTGCTCCGGATCCATATATGCCATGATCAGTGCAATCACCTGCGCACGCTCATTCTGAAGAATCGACAGGAGTGCCTTGGGATCTCCCTTCATAAAGAAGTTAAACGGTCTGGACTGCAGCGTCTTTGACACTTTCTCCAGAAGATTCCTAGCCGTCGATTCACCAAACGCTTTCTCCAGAACGTTTCTGGCATAATCAAGGCCACCGTCTGTCATCATCTTATGAGTCAGGCACAGCTTATAGAACTCATCCAGTGTTGCTTCTACCTGATTATTATTTGTCTTACCTAACTTTGCTACTTCATATGTAAGATCTTCGATATCCTGCTCATTCAGATATTTATAGATCTGAGAAGCCCTGTCGGCCCCGAGAGATACCACTACAAGCGCCGCCTTACTTTTTACATCCGTTAAAACATCTCCATTATTTGGAGTGCTTTCGGTTAGAACCCCTGCTTCTGCCATCTGTATCCTCCTCTCCCCTGAGCCAGCTCTGTACCAGCTTCGCAGCGATCTGCGGATTCTGATCCACAAATTCCGCAATATTCTGCTTCAGACGCATGCTCTTCTGCATGCGCAAATTCATGATCTCTTCGCTGTTCATATCATCATCCGGACCCATTACCAGGGGACCTATGTCCCCTCCGGCTTCAAGCCCAAGATCACTGGCCGAAAGCTGATCGCCGCCTTCAAAGTCTTCCTCCTGTGGCTCACTGCTCTTCTTCTTACGCTTTCTACGCAGCAGCAGGAACAGAATCAAAAGAATCAACAAAAGAATACCTGCCAGGATTGCGATCAGCAGCGGAAGAGGTATTAACGTGGTGATGACACCAAGCGTATCCTCTGGCGGATTAAGAATTGAATCCTGACTTTCCGATTGCATTCCCGGATCCCGTATGATCGTGATCTTGTCAGTCGCTTCCAACACCGGAATTCCGGCGGAATTTGCTACCAGACGATACAGATCTTCCTGTGGTACACTTGTATTGTCTGTCAAGATAATAACACCAACAGACACATCCTCCAAGATTCCCGGATCCACTTGTCTCTGCTCTTTTATTACATTATACAGCCATTCCCTGGACGCACTGCCGTCATAGTAGCTGTCTACCTCTTCTCCTGTTCCATCATCGTTTGTATATCTCGGAGTATCCGCATTGGCATCTGTACCGACTACCCCTCCGGCTCCCTGACTGTATGCCTGCGAACTCTCATTCACCAAATCCTCTGTATGCAGAAGCCCTGTCTTATCTTCATCATTGATCTTCTCAGGAGTGGAATACTGGGTGCTTTCCTGAATCAGCTTCTCCATATTGATGGTGCCTTTTACTGAGACTGCCACGCTCCCTGTACCATAGAGCTTCTCCAGTACATTCCTGATGTTGGCAGCAATACTGCTCTCCACCACAGATGTAAGGCTGGCCAGATCCGTCGCCGAAGAACTGACACCCGAACTGCCCCCGACCTCCAGCATCGTCTCTCCGTCCAATACTACAACTTCAGTAAAATTCATACCGCGCACAGAATGAGCAACCAGATTCTTCACTGCCTGCGCCTTATCCTCTGTCAATGTACTGCCATTCTGCATAGTGATCACAACGGAAGCTGATGCACCCTGTGCTTCATTATCCTCCAGTACATACCGCCGTTCAGATGCCTCGGCAATATTCACCCTCGCTTCCTGAACACCCTCAAAAGACCGTATGGTTGCCCCCAAACGATCCTGCAATTCATACAATGTAATCTGCTTCTTATCGGACTCTGTCGTCATGAGTCCGGTATTATCCAGATACATGTCATACGCAAATCCGCTCTTCGGATACCCCTGTGACAAAAGTGTCACCCTGGTAGTTTCCACCACTGCTTCCGGTACCCTTATGGTTCCATCAGAGGCATTATACTTATAATCGATCGACTCATCCTGAAGAAGAGCACCAATCTGCTGCGCTTCGTCATGACTGAGCCCTGAAAATAACACACTATAAT
>CAMWMT010000059.1 GCA_947175375.1 uncultured Clostridiaceae bacterium
ATATTGATCCGTCTACCTGCCAGAATGATATGACAACATTCAGGAGCAGAGATGATGTACTCACATTGCTTCTTCATCTGGGATATCTTTCATTTGATGAAAAAAGGTCAGAAGTGTTTATCCCCAATCAGGAGATCGCGCAGGAATTTATAAGATCAGTAAAGTCAGGAGGGTGGGACGGACTTATAAAGGCGCTGGAACGTTCTGAAGGGCTCCTTCAAAGCACCTGGGAGCTGGATGAGAAGGCAGTAGCAGAAGGATTGGAAAGGATTTATAATGAAACTTCGTCTATGCTGAAATATAATAATGAAAATTCTCTTACGTGCACCATACTGATGGCATATTACAGTGCAAAAGCCTATTATATGAATCCGGTTCTGGAGTTGCCGTCCGGAAAAGGTTTTGCTGATGTTGTATATCTTCCAAAACGGGAGGCAGACCGACCGGCGCTGGTAGTGGAATTGAAGTGGAAGCAATCAGCAAGGGGAGCTATTGCACAGATCAAGGACAGGCAATATGCAGACTGGTTGGAGGGCTATACAGGAAATATTCTTCTGGTAGGAATCAGCTATGATGAGAAGAAAGGGCACACTTGTGTCATTGAAAAGTACAGGAATGATCATAACTAACGGAGAAAATTAAAGCATCATCCTTTTTCCTGATCTGCCAGAATACCTGTAATTTCTGGCAGATCAATCTTATATCTTCTTCCTGCTCCCGCTTGGCTGTTTTGCCGGTTCTGGTGTATATGAACTTACTGATATTTAGCTTTCAATGGAAAGATCCTCTCCATTACTCTCAATTACTTTTTTATACCAGTAAAAGGATTTTTTGGGAATACGACGGAAAGTTCCGTTTCCCTGGTTGTCGCGATCCACATAAATGAAACCATAACGTTTTTCTATTTCACCGGTTCCGTTTGATATAAGGTCAATGCATCCCCAGGTCGTGTATCCCATTAGTTCAACTCCGTCCTGCTCCACGGCGTCGATCATTGCCTGGATATGTTCTTTCAGGTATTTAATACGATAATCATCCTGAATACTGCCGTCTTCTTCGATGGTATCCCGGGCGCCAAGACCATTTTCCACAATGAACAATGGTTTCCTGTAACGATCATACAACTCGTTCATGGTAATTCTGAGCCCCAGAGGATCGATCATCCATCCCCAATCACTGGACTTCAGATATGGATTTACTACAGATGCAAAGATATTGCTTTCGGTCTGCTTTCCTTTATCTGGATTGGCACTGCTGACTCTGGAAGAATAGTAAGAAAAGCTGATAAAATCGACTGTATTTTCCCTTAATATTTTTTTGTCATTTTTTTCAAAAGGTATGATGGCTCCTCTGCTTTCTACCCATTTCAGTGCATAATTGGGATAATAGCCCCAGGACTGTACATCAATGAACATATAGGATTCCCGGTTATCGCCAATGGCTTTCCAGTAGTCTTCCGGAGCGCAGGTTTCCGGATAATAGGATCCGGCAGCCATCATACAGCCTATCCGGTTTTCCGGATCAATTTCGTGAGCCAGTTTTGTCACCAGACTGCTGGCAATCAGTTCATGGTGTACAGCGGTGATCTTTACCTGTGTCGGGTCTTCTCCTTCTTCAAAATACAGACCGGCTGCGACAAACGGAAAATGAAGGATCATGTTGATTTCATTGAAGGTCAGCCAATATCTGACAAGGCCTTTGTAGCGCTCGAATAATGTTTTCGCCAGTTTCACATAGAAATCGATCATCCTGCGGCTGCGCCATCCCCCATAAGTTTTAATCAAATGCATGGGACAGTCAAAATGATTGATTGTGACCAGGGGTTCGATTCCATACTTTTTGCATTCTCTGAACATATCTTCATAAAATGCAAGTCCTGACTCGTTTGGCAGATCTTCATCTCCATTCGGGAAGATTCTGGTCCATGCAATAGACAGCCGATATGTCTTAAACCCCATCTGGGCAAACAGGGCGATATCTTCTTTGTAGTGGTGATACATGTCCACGGCTTCTTGTGCAGGGTATACGTATTGACCATCAAATTCAAACATTTTTTTCTGCCCTGTTCCAACAAGATAACGATCCTTGCCCAGAGGCATCAGATCCACATTGGCCAGACCTCTTCCACCTTCCTGATACCCGCCTTCGCATTGATTAGCAGCAGTTGCGCCACCCCATAAAAAGTCTTTTGGTAATCCCATCTTTCTCTCTCCTTTGCATTCCTGTGATTTTTTGTGTTATCATCAAGCACTTGTGTGCTTTAATCATGATTATAAAAAATACAGGCATGCAAAGCAAATTTATTTCCAATCTGGAAACATTTGCAGATCGGACAGATTTTCAGAGTGAAATCTCTCTGTTTTTCCTGTGAAGTTCTGCGACCAGAAGATCAATCACATATTTCATGGTATATTCGTTATAGATCTGGTTATCGGAGGGGATGATCAGCCGGCTTCCTGAAAATTTTAATGTTTTCTGGCAGGTGATCAGCCATTTTTGCACATCTGCTTGCTCCAGCCTGGCAATATTCTTTTTTGCATAAGTAAAAGAATTTCCGTTGACACTGAGAAAAATCAACAGGTCTTTTTTTCCAAAATGATACCCTTTTCCAAAATCAGCGTCACAAATCAGTACATTTTTAAAAAAAGTGCTGAATTCGACCTGCATGAAACTGCATAGCGTCCGGGCATTTCCTCTGGCATATAGATAGATGTTTTCGCTGTTCTGGATATCCTGTACCAGCTTTTCGAAACGAGCATAATCAAGGCGCTTTTGTGCATGTCGCATGGAGGATATCAGTTCATCCAGGAACCATTGACTGTTTTCCTGTAATGTTTTGTCTGGGGAAAAGAAATTGTAGCGTTCCCGTCTGGACTGGCAGTATTCGATACACTCTTCTTTAAATTCTGTCCAGTGGCTAAAACCCAGAGACCTTACATATTTGGAAATCTGACCTTTTGATACAAAGCAGGCTTTTGCTGCTTCATCAACGGTCATGTTTCTCATTTTCAGAATGTTTGACTTCATAAAGGCACTGATAATGTATGCAGTGGTCTCGTGATCGTTTGCGTTCAGAATATCATTCAATTTATCGATAATCATTGTTTTCCTCCTATTAAAGATCCGGTGTTATAGAATGATACGGATTTCATGTCAGTTTCTGCTGATCATAATAAAAAAACCGCAGCATTCGCAGGATTTGTCAGCTCTGCAGAATTCTGTGGCGAAAAAATTGCTCTGAAAAAGTGTATTTGTAGATACTTCCGGAATGTTTTATTTAGAGTAGCACATTAGAAATATGGTGTCAAGAACAGTGCATTTTTAATCATAAATTCGGTTTTTGAAAAACTAATTCTGTTGAGGTTTATTGTTTGAAAATCAAAGTTTCTTTTGCTTAAACAAGTGGCCGTACAGAATAAATAATCAAAAATATTGCATAAAAATTCATTTTTTATTCTTGTCAGAAATGTCTTTCAAGACTATAATATCTCATATATATTTATAGCTTCTGGAGGGAGAATAAAATGGAACAAAAGAAATTCAAATTTGCCGTACCCCATGTGTACATTCTGCTGCTGGGTATTATTCTGGTGTGCAGTATTCTTACTTACATCATTCCGGCGGGTGTCTATGATATGGTAGAGGTAGGCGGCCGCTCGGTCGTCGGCGCAGATACGTTTCATAATGTTACGCAGACCCCGGTTTCGATCATGCAGTTTCTGACTGCCGTGCCTCGCGGTATGCAGGAAAGCGCGCAGATTATTTTCTTTATCTTTATCATTGGCGGAACAATGACGGTTGTTACAGAGACCCGTGCGATCGAAGCGGGTATGGGACAGCTGCTCAAAGCATTGAAAAATGCTTCTGTCATTGTAGTGCCGCTTGTCATGCTGCTGTTTTCTGTCTGCGGCGCTGTATTCGGCATGTCGGAGGAAACTATTCCTTTTATACCAATCTTTATTTCTCTATGTATTGCAATGGGGTATGATTCCATCACCGGTACGGCTGTCGTATTATGCGGAGCCTCTGCGGGATTTGCGGGAGCGTTCATGAATCCGTTCACAGTACAGGTTGCCCAGGGAATTGCCGGGCTGCCGCTGTTGTCCGGGCTGGGATTTCGTGTGGCGATGTATGTCTGCATGACTTTGATCTCTATTATATTTGTTGTGCGGTATGCTGCAAAAGTAAAAAAGACTCCTCAGGAATCTTTGATGTACGAATTTGACCAAACCAGGGACGTTCTTGACTTGAACGAACTTCCGGCTTTCGGCGGAAAAGAAAAAGCGATTCTGCTGGTATTTACTGCTACCTTTGTATTGCTGGTCGTGGGAGTCATCAAGTTCGGATGGTATATGGATGAGATTGCCGCGCTGTTCCTGGGCATGTCCTTCCTTGTCGCCATCATCGCGCGGATGGGATTCAATAATTATGCCAATACATTAGGAAGAGGCATGGCAGAGGTTGCTTCCGGCGCGCTGGTCGTTGGATTTGCACGGGGCATCCTGGTAGTGATGAATGATGGACAGATTCTGCATTCCATCCTTTACGCAGTAGCAGGGCTGTTGGGCAGCCTGCCGTCCATGGTCGCAGCAGTAGGTATGTATATCTTCCAGTGCCTGCTGAACTTCCTCGTACCTTCCGGATCGGGACAGGCTTCCGTATCCATTCCGATCATGGCGCCGCTGGGGGATCTTGTAGGCGTTACCAGGCAGACAGCCTGCATTGCATTCCAGTTGGGCGACGGTATCTCCAATATCTTCACGCCTACTTCCGGGTATTTCATGGCCGGCCTGGCTATGGCCAAAGTTCCTTGGGCAAAATGGGCGAAGTGGATCCTGCCGCTGATTGCATTGAATTACCTGACAGGAGCGATATTTGTAATCATTGCGCAGGCGATCAATCTGGGACCGTTTTAAATATAACCTTGTATTATTATGATCAGTCTGAGGGAATGCTATGAGAACATATGAGGAGTTAAAAGAATATATTTTCACCGAAATTGAAAAAAACAGGGCGGAACTTATCAGCCTGAATGATGATATTGCCGATCATCCGGAGATTTCCAGCCAGGAATATGAGACATCCCAGAAAATTGTCAACCTGCTGCAGGAACATGGTTACCAGACGGAATATCCATATGCCGGACGTGATACCGCTTTCCGGGGAATATACGGCAGCAATGACCATACATATAAGATTGCGGTTCTGACGGAATACGATGCGTTGCCGGAGATCGGACATGCCTGTGGGCATTGCCTGTCAGGTTCTATTAGTATTTTAGCGGCTCTCTCCATGAGAGAACTGCAGGATGAACTGGATGCTGACATTCACATTGTAGGAACTCCTGCGGAGGAAAGCGATGGGGCCAAATGCGGGATGGCAGACCAGGGTGTCTTTGATGAATATGATATGGCCATCATGGTTCATCTGTATAATTCGAATCTACCCGTGCCGAAACTGCAGGGGCTGGCAACTTATATGTACCGCTTCCATGGCAGAGCTGCTCATGCGTCTGGCGCGCCATGGGAGGGAATCAATGCTTTTAATTCGGCACAGCTGATGTTCCATGCCCTGGATATGTTAAGACAGCACGTAAAACCGGATACCCAGTTCCATGGTATCATCTGGAACGGAGGCGAAGCGGCCAATATCGTGCCGGAAGAAGTGGAAGCGGAAGTCTATATCCGTTCTCTTGATAAATATTATCTGCAGGAATTGATCCGCAAGGTGGATGACTGTGCACGGGGTGCGGCGATCGCAACCCAGGCTTCTTGGGACAAATATCCTACCTCCGGAATTTATTACAATATGAAATATAATGCCACAGGTGCGGCTGCCCTTATGGAAATATATGACGAATTAGGTCTTCCGGTAAACGGTGATCCTGATAAGATCTTCGGTTCGTCGGATATTGGGAATGTCAGCTTTATATGCCCGAGTTTCCAGCCATGCCTTCAGGTAGTTGATCCGGATATCCCCATCCATACAAGAGAATTTGCCCAGGCTATGAAGACGGACCGGGCACATCAGGCTCTTGCAGATGGTGCCAGAATCATCGCGATGCACATAGCTAAAATATTTAATGACCCGGAGAAAATTCGGGCCATGAAAGCGGATTTTGAAGAATAGATGTCGTCTGTCATGAAAATGGGTATTTATAGATGTAGATGGATGATTTGCTAATGTAAGGGGGCGGAAAATACAATCCAAGCTGTATGATAAGCAGCGCTGTGTGGATTGGAGCGGACAGTGAATCGGCTTTGTCTGTCTCAGGCGGACGTCTAAGTCCGATTGAGACAGACAAAGCCGATTCACTGTCCGATACACTCCATACGAGCGCTTATCATACGGCTTGGATTGCCCGTTCGCTTCTTCCTCTTAGGTTTCAAATGCTGTTACGACCTGTCCATACGCACCATGCAGGTATTTTTACGGCAGGCAATGCCGTATTTTAAGATGGTCGTTATCCCATCGTCCATCAGACGATCTGCATACCCTTTTTCTTCGATCTGGGCAAGGGCCTTCTTGCAGGCGGCTTCCAGATTCGGACTTTCAGCATATTTCAACTCGATCACGATTCCCATGTCTTCCTCGACCAGTTCGATCTGAATATCGCTGTATCCGATTCCGGATTCGGCATTCGAATGGACGATCCAGTCCTCCCGATGGCTTAGAAGTCCCAGAAGAATGCCATGGTAGAAATTCTCCTTTTTGCTTTTACGCACGGCAGTATCGCGGATGCTGATCGTCTTCTTCAGATAAGCGGTGAACTGGCGCTCAATCTCATCCGTGTCTCCCTTTTGGAAGGCTTCGCAGAAAGCGTCCAGTGCAGGGGCGTCTTTTTCTGCCTCTTCCTGAAACCAGGTGAGGATCTGTTCTGTAAAAATCATGCGGATCTCTCGGTTGGGGATGACCAACTCATAGGTGTTCAGGTCGATCTCCCTTCGTTTGGTCAGATAGCCGGTAGTGAAGAGCACGCTCCAGATATGGTCCAGGCTGTCGTACAGTTCCCGGTAAGTCAGTTCCTCATTGATCTTTTTCGTGATACCGTTTCCGCTTACCAGATCGCCCAGCTCCTGCCGGGTCCTGGATGTTGCCTTCTCAAGAAGTTTGCGCAGAATATCGTTGCTGCTGGAATTGATCCAGAAAGCTCTGGGGCGGGCGTCCGGATCTGCCAGAAGCTGGTCTGTATAGTTGATCACATCCCAGGGACAGTATACGTCCGTCCTTCCAAAACGGTAGCCATCATACCATTCTTTGATCAGTGTGTGCCTGTCGCCAAATCCATAGTATTCCAGCATGCTTCTTACTTCCATATCAGAAAATCCGAAATGTTCATCAAAACGGCTGTTCGTGATGGACAGAACTCTGAAATTGTTCAGTCCGGTAAAGATACTTTCTTTTGCAATGCGCAGACATCCGGTCAGAACGGCAAAGTAGAGGTTCTCATTGGTCTTTAATGCCTGTCCGAACATACCGCGGATCAGGCGGACCATCCTGTCATAGTAACCATATTGATGGGCTTTGTCTAGAGGTACATCATATTCGTCAATCAGGAGAATTACTTTTTGACCATATTGCCTGCAGAGGAGATAAGACAGCGTGTGCAGGCTGTTCTCCAATGCATCTTCTGATATGACAAACATCTGCTGTCCACCTTCACCCATCTGAATCAGCTGGGAATACTGTCTTTTATCATCTTTGGAGAGCAGTTTGCTCTCCAGCAAAAAGCGGAAACGCAGAGCCTCTCTTCCAATGACGGAACATAATCTGGCGACTGCGCCTTGGTAATCCTCTGCTTCCACCCCCTTCAACGTGATGGAGATGACGGGGAAATTTCCCATATATTTTTCGCAGAGTTCTGTTTCTCTGGATATGGCCAGTCCGTCGAACAGCGTGGGATCACAGCCGTAGGAAAAGAAATATTTCAGCATGTTCATATTCAGGGATTTGCCGAAGCGTCTGGGACGTGTAAACAGATTTACTTTGCCCCAGTGGTTCAGAAGTTCTGTGATCAGGTCGGTTTTATCTACATAGTAGAATCCTTCTGTGCGGATTTCTTTGAAATCTTCAATGCCGATGGGAAGTTTTGCAATCGTATTCACACTCTGTGCCTCCTTTTATATTTTTTATTATATGAAATACGTTTTCGCATTTCAAGCCTGCTTTTTGGCAATAAAATGTTCCACGATCATTTTCTGGACATCCTCCGGATACATGAGAAGCTGATATTCCATTCCACTTTTGCTGATCTTATCTATCGTGCGGATTCCAAGTTCCAGTCCCTGCTCGGTCTGAACTTTATAACGTCTGCCTTCCCGTTCTTCTTCCAAGGTCAGGCCGCAGGCAACAAGGTACTCCCAGATCACAGCAAAGGTGATCTTTTTTACTCCTTCTGCGCTGCAGATCTCATTCAACCGGTCTTTGATTTCACTGATATAATAATATTCGGCGTATACAAATTTTTCCGCATCCTCCGGATTCAGATAAAAGGGTTCTTTTCGTCCACCACGACGCAGATTTTGCTTCTTTTGAGGAATTTCGCCCTCATCTTCCTCTGTTTCGATGCTGGTAACTGCCTAGGGATTTTCCGTGAGGAAAGCTGCGATTTCGTCGATAAATCTCTGGCCGTATTTAAGGTATTTATTTTCTCCGACTCCGGATACCTCAAGCATTTCCGAACGGTCTTTTGGGAGCCTGACACACATCTCGATCAGTGTCCGGTCGTTAAAAATGATATACGGAGGCACAGCCTCTTCTTTCGCGATATCAAATCGCAGCTGGCGAAGCTTCTCAAACAGTTGAAATCCGGTACTGGTAAGTGAGTCCTGTCCCCGCTTTTTCGCTTTTCTGGTCTCTGCGGCTTTTTTCCGTTCCTCCGTTTTCCGGACAATGACACGAGTGCTTTCTTCCCTAAGCCTGCGGATATCTCCCATCTTCAGGATGGCATACTTATCATCTGTCTCCGACAGGTATCCTTCTGCCAGCATCTGGCTGATCAGCAGGCGCAGGTCTTCTGTAGTCCGGTGTTTCAGGATTCCATAAGACTTGCAGGAGTCTGCGCCGACTTCCAGCAGCCTTGCCCGCTTCAGCCCGAGTAGTGTGCCAATAATGATATTTTGTCCGTATCTGCCCTTCAACTCCACCACACAGTTGATCACCCATTTGGCATCGGCTGTCATATCGACTTCCATATATTTCCGATGGCAGTTCCCACAGTTATCACAGGGAATGCTTTTCTTTTCTCCAAAATATGTGAGGATATAATTTCTCAGGCAGAAGGTCGTCTGGCAGTATCCTTCCATGATCTGAAGCCTGTAAGAATCCCGCTGCCTGATCAGTTCCATGTCTTTGTCATCCATATCTTCCGGCTCCTTTTGCTGCAGAAGGAATTTATTGATCATGACATCCTGAACGGCAAAGAGGAGGATACATTGTGCGTTTTCTCCGTCACGACCTGCACGGCCGGCTTCCTGATAATAGTTTTCCATACTCTGGGGCATATTGTAATGGATTACAAATCTTACATTGGATTTGTCAATTCCCATGCCAAATGCGTTTGTAGCTACGATTACCTGCACCCGGTCATAGATAAAGTCATCCTGGTTCTTTTTTCGTGTCTGATTATCGATCCCGGCATGGTAAGGAGCCACAGAGATTCCCAGTTTCAACAGATTTTCATACAGGTTATCCACATTTTTTCTGGTGGCGCAGTAGATGATTCCGCTTTCGTTCGGATGCGTGGAGAGATAGTCTGCAACAAAAGCGTCTTTTTGTTTCCCCGTCATATGCTCCACGCGGT
>CAMWMT010000060.1 GCA_947175375.1 uncultured Clostridiaceae bacterium
CGGTGATCAGTTCGGAAAATTTATGTATTTTGTTATTGGGGTTTTCTTCATTACCAAATCCATTTGCAGCATAGCAGAAAGGAATCCCTGCTTCCGTCGCGGCAATGCGGTCTCCTTCGATATCACCAACATAGACAGGAGCCTTCAGGTGATTCCGTTCCATGACAAGCCGGATATTCGGTCCCTTGCCGACTCCGGTATTGCCCGGACATTCAAAATCCGTGATGCAGTCGGAGAGTCCTGTCTTCTCAAGGAATAATTCGATGTATCCGGACTGACAGTTGCTGACGATGAAGAGCGGATAAACTTTGGAGAGCTTTCGGATGGTATCCGCAACACCGGGATAGAGCAGATCCTGCGTGGATGCAAATAAAGTTGCCTCTTCCCGTTCACAGCAGGCATCGATCAGCGCATAGCGCTCCTTTTCTTCCAGAGAAGGAAAGATGATATCAGCGATGGCATTTAACGGACGTCCGAAGAGCTGAGTCAGCTGCCTGGCAGTTAAGCATACGGACAGGCTGCTGTTTTCCATGATGGCCTGGTTCCATGCGCCTGCTACGATAGGAGTGGAATTCCACAGCGTGCCATCAATATCCAGGATGATGCTGTCGGGTTTCATGGGATAAGCTCCTTTCCTAAGTCAAATATTTTATGTGATAACATGCTTATTCTATTGGAAAAGAGGGAAAAAAGCAAGAGATTTATGAGATACGAAAGAATAGAAGAGGCAGTCTTCAAGTCCCGCCCCAACCGTTTTATCGCACAGGTGGTAACGGCGAGGGGGAGCGAGGTCTGCCATGTGAAGAATACGGGACGCTGCAGAGAGCTGCTTGTACCAGATGCGCGAATCTGGGTGCAGAGGAATGAGAGTCCACACAGAAAGACAGCGCTCGATCTGATCGCGGTAGAGAAGAAGGGACGGATCATCAATATGGATTCTCAGGTGCCGAATAAAGTGGCAGAAGAATGGGTCCGCGCTGGACATCTGTTTTCAGAGCATGTGAAGATACGTCCGGAGACCCAGTATGGGAATTCCAGATTTGATCTGTATCTGGAGGAAGGGGAACGGAAGATGTTTCTGGAGGTAAAAGGTGTGACGCTGGAAGAGGACGGTATTGCGCGTTTTCCGGATGCACCGACGGAGCGGGGAGTGAAACATGTAGAAGAGTTGATTGCCTGTAGAAAAAAAGGATATGAAGCGGAGATTCTGTTTATGATACAGATGAAAGGGGTCTCCTTTCTGGAACCGAATGACCGTACCCATCCGGAATTTGGAGAAACCCTCCGAAGAGCCAGGAAAGCCGGTGTCCGGGTCATGGCAGTAGACTGTCTGGTGACACCGGATTCCATTTGTGTAGACAGGGAAGTTGAGGTGCGTTTATAAATGTTGAAACAGATTGTAAAACCCCTGCTTTCATGGTATGATGGACATGCCCGTGTTCTGCCCTGGAGGGAAGACAGGCATCCGTACAGAGTATGGGTATCGGAAATCATGCTGCAGCAGACCCGGGTAGAGGCAGTCAAGCCGTTTTTCGAAAGGTTTCTAAAGGCATTGCCGAATGTGAAATCTCTGGCAGAATGTCCGGAGGATGAGCTTCTGAAGCTGTGGGAAGGACTTGGATATTATAACCGGGTAAGGAATATGCAGAAGGCTGCCCGGACCGTCATGGAACAGTATGGTGGGGAATTTCCCGCGGACTATGAGAAGCTGCTCTCGCTGCCGGGGATCGGCCATTATACAGCGGGAGCGATCGGCTCGATCGCTTTTAACATTCCCATGCCGGCGGTAGACGGGAATGTACTGCGTGTCCTGTCCCGTGTGAAAGCGAGTTATGACGATATCCTGAAGCAGTCGGTAAAGAGCAATATGGAAAAGGAAGTCCAGAAGATCATCCCGGCGGACCGTGCAGGGGATTTTAATCAGGCCCTGATCGAGCTGGGAGCGATCGTCTGTGTGCCCAATGGAAAGGCAAAGTGTGAGATCTGTCCGCTTGCGTTCTGCTGTATGGCCAGGGAAAAGGGAATCGTGGACGAGCTTCCGAAGAAGAAAGCGAAAAAAGAACGCCGTCTGGAGCAGAAGACCGTGCTTGTCCTTAGGGAAGGAGACCGGGTAGGCATCCGAAAACGTTCTGCAAAGGGTCTGTTGGCAGGGATGTACGAGCTTCCGAATCTGGAGGGCTGTCTTGGGGAGGACGAGGTACTGGAATATGTCCGGGAGTGTGGGCTTTCCCCTTTTCGAATCCTGCCGCTTGCCGGGGCAAAACATGTATTCAGCCATGTGGAATGGCAGATGACAGGTTATGTGGTGAGTTTGGAGGAGACAGAATCCATGGACCATGACGGCCTGTTTTTTATAGATGCAAAAGAGACAGAAGAAAAATATCCGATCCCGGCGGCATTTGCGGCATATGTGCGGTACATGGACATCGTGCTGGGACAGGAACGATATGAAGAAAGGTAGAGAGATGATGTTTGACAGTGTGATTATTGGAGCAGGTGTTGCCGGTTGTGTGGCGGCAAGAGAACTGGCCGAGGCAGGCAAAAAGGTGCTGGTGCTGGAACAGAGAGACCATATCGGAGGGAACTGCTATGATGAGCAGGATGAACATGGGATTCTGATCCATAAGGATGGTCCTCATATTTTTCATACGAAGGAGCAGCGGGCGTACGATTATCTGTCCCGCTTTACAAAGTGGTATGCGTTTGGCCATGAAGTTGTGGCGAATGTGCATGGCAGGCTGATTCCGGTACCGTTTAACCTGAATACGCTCCATATGGTATATGAGAAGGAAGAGGCGGATGTCCTGGAGAAAAAGCTGGTGGATGCTTTTGGCATGGAGACAAGAGTCCCGATCCTGAAGCTTCGGGAGCATGAGGATCCGCAGATCCGGCAGATCGCGGACTATGTATATGAAAATATTTTCCTTCACTATACGATGAAGCAGTGGGGACAGACTCCGGAGGAGATCGACCCTGCAGTGACCGGCAGGGTGCCGGTACTGATCTCTTATGACAACCGGTATTTTCAGGAGCCTTATCAGGGGATGCCGCTGGATGGCTATACCCCCATGTTCGAGGCGATGCTCGATCATCCTGGGATTACTGTGGAGACCGGCGTGGATGCGCGCAGCAGGCTGACGTTTACGGAAGAACAGGTATTTTTTGATGAGGAGCCGTTCACCGGAGAGGTGATCTATACCGGTCCTCTTGATGAACTGTTTGACT
This sequence comes from uncultured Clostridiaceae bacterium, assembly GCA_947175375.1. GTDB lineage: Bacteria > Bacillota > Clostridia > Lachnospirales > Lachnospiraceae > Hominiventricola. Next base: position 3,226 of record CAMWMT010000060.1, read on the forward strand.
GCAGATTCGGAAGACTGCCATACCGCTCCCTGAATTTTGATTTTGAATATCTGGAGCAGGAGGATTTTCAGGGACACAGTGTGGTAAACTATACAGTAAACGAGGATTTCACCCGTATTACCGAGTTTAAATATCTGACAGGACAGAAGGCGCCAGGTACCACGATCGTGCGGGAATATCCGTTTGCCTATACCGGAGCAGAAGGGGAGATTCCCTATTACTCCATAGCCTGTGAGGAGAACCAAAGGCTGTATGAGAAGTATCAGGCACTCCTTGCAGGGATTCCCAATGTGTATCTTCTCGGGCGTCTGGCAGAATATAAATATTATAATATTGATGCCATGGTGATGAAAGCGCTGGAACTGACAGACAGTCTCAAAAGGAACTGACAGAAAAAAGACGGATAACGGATGATTACTCACAAACAGGATAAGAGGTGAACGATGAAACTATTATCAATAGCGATTCCATGTTATAATTCAGAGGACTATATGAGGAACTGTATCGAATCCCTGCTTCCGGGGGGAGACGAGGTGGAGATCATCATCGTGGATGACGGTTCCACAAAAGACAGGACGGCAGAGATTGCGGATGAATATGCGGCAGCATATCCCGGTATCGTCAAAGCAGTGCATCAGGAAAACGGAGGACATGGAGAGGCCGTCAATACCGGATTGAAGAATGCCACCGGATTGTATTTTAAAGTAGTGGACAGTGATGACTGGGTAGACGCAGAGAGTTATCAGAAGGTACTCCATAAGCTCGCGGAACTGGTGCATGAGGGGAATACCGTGGACATGATGATCTGCAATTATGTCTATGAGAAACAGGGGGCAAGACACAAGAAGACGGTCCGCTATACGACCGCATTTCCACAGGATCAGATATTTACCTGGAGTGATGTGAAGCATTTTCACCTGGGACAGTACATCCTCATGCACTCGGTTATCTACCGGACGAGGATGCTGCAGAACTGCGGGCTGGAACTGCCGAAGCATACATTTTATGTGGATAATATTTTCGTATATTATCCCCTGCCTTATGTGAAGACCCTGTATTATATGGATATCGATCTGTATCGCTATTTTATCGGCCGGGCAGACCAGTCGGTTAATGAACAGGTGATGATCGGGCGCGTGGACCAGCAGATCAAGGTGAATAAGATCATGATCGATCAGTATGACCTGCGCTCCATCCAGAATCCAAAGCTTCGAAAATATATGATAAGCTATCTGGATATCATGATGACCGTGTCGTCGATCATGCTGATCCGTTCCGGTACGCCTGAAAGTCTCCAAAAGAAAAAAGACCTGTGGCAGTACCTTAAGAAAAAGGATACAGGTCTTTTCTACAGATTATATTTCGGCATCTTTGGCAGGGCCATGAATCTTCCTGGAAAAGGAGGGCGAAAGGTCTCGGTGTTCGCTTACAAGCTTGCCAATAAGGTCATGGGCTTTAACTAAGGAACCGGATTCATAGACAAAATGGTTCATGGCGGCAGCCAGAGTGATTCCAAGGATGACATCCACACAGGAATGCTGTTTTAAAAACATGGTGGACAGGATGATGGATATGCACAGGATGCAGGAACATCTGACTGTCCATTTTTTGTACCGGCGATCCGGTAGATGCAGGATCGCCATATGAGCAGCGATAGAGTTAAATACATGGATGCTCGGCAGGATGTTGGTGGAGGTGTCCGCCCAGTACAGGAAGCATACCATCCGGATAAAGATGTTATCCCGTTCAAATTCCACCGGACGGAGCAGATGTCCGTTTGGATAAAAAGTGGATACGACCAGAAACAGCGTCATACCAGTATAGATAAATACAATATATCTGTAAAAATTATCCCGGTCTTTCAGGAACAGCCGGATAAAGACGGCTGCAATGTATACAAACCAGAGAAAATACGGAATGACAAAATACTCACAGAACGGAATATAGTCATCCAGGGGGAAGTGGATCACATGGTAGGGCTGGCTGGCACGCCTTTCAAGCCAGACAAACCATGTAAGGTATATCGCGAAATACAGAATCGTCCATGCATGCGGATAGTCTTTTAAAAATGCTTTGTATCTTTTTACCATAGATTCCTCCAGATATATCCAGTAAACTGTAATAAATTCCTGCTAATGATAGCATATGTATTTTTCGAAAACAATAGCAGAAAAAACAAAGATTTCTTAAGAAAATCTGAAATAAAAGGGGGGAAAACTGACGGGATGCTGATTTTTGGGCAGGTGCAACCGCCGGTTGACAGATTTCAAAGGCGACTTTCTTGAGGGAAACCACTCATTTTGTTATGATTCAGACAGCATATGCGGTATGTCTGTACAGATGTCCAATATTTATAAAGAACAGCATCACCACAGGCCCATGGATCGGGCAGAAGTGACGATGGAAGAAGATCAGCAGGAGGAGATTAGATGATATTAGGTGAAAAGATTATGGAACTTCGGAAAAAGAATGGGTGGTCCCAGGAAGAGCTGGCAGGGAAACTTAACGTGTCCAGACAGTCCGTATCCAAATGGGAGAGTGCCATGTCAGTACCGGAGCTGGATAAGGTGCTGCAGCTCAGCGAGATCTTTGAGGTCAGTACCGATTACTTATTGAAGGATGATAAAGAAGAGGATTATGTTCCGGGTAATCCGGAATCATTGTCTGTCCGGAAAGTAACTATGGAGGAGGCACAGGAATTTATAAAACTCAGGAGAGAGGCATCCTTTGGAATACCGGCAGGAGTTGCCGCATGTATCCTGTCCCCGACTCCTCTGTTTCTTCTGCTGGGGATGTCAGAAACAAAAAGACTTATCATTTCAGAGGATATAGCAGGTGGAATCGGCATGGCACTGTTGCTTTTGATCGTGGCAGCAGCTGTTGGGAGTTTTATTGTCTTTGGGATGAAGCTTGGAAAATATGAATGGCTGGAGAGAGAGGAATTCGATCTGTGTTACGGGATCGAAGGAATGGTAAAGGAGAGGCGGGAAGCAGAGGCACCATTTTTTGCAAAACAAATTGCGATTGGCGTGTCACTCTGTATTCTAGGCGCAGCGCCGTTTTTACTGTTGGGAGCTGTGGGCGCAGGAGAAATGGTAGAGATGGTGGGACTTGTATTTCTGCTTTTGATGGTGGCGGCAGGTGTATTTTTGCTCACCAGCGCAGGCCTCAGGAAAGGAGCTTATGACCAGCTTCTGCAGACAGGGGAGTATACCAGAGAGGGAAAAGAGGCCAGCCGGATGATCAGTAAGATCGCAGCGGTTTACTGGTGTGTGGTCACAGCCATCTATGTGGGATGGAGCCTTCTGACCTGGAACTGGCATAGTACCTGGATTCTATGGCCAGTAGCCGGAATCTTGTTTGGTGCCATCGCAGGACTGGTAAAATTGTGCCAGAAATGATTCAGGCTTGACTTTCCCATATTTTTCGCTATAATAACTCTTCGTAAAGCCCATAAAACCAAGGTCGTTACAGGGCTTGCCGGCGATTCCCGCCGTAAAATGAATCGTGTGTTCGAGACCTTCCACACGTAAATAAAAACTAAAGGAGACAACTGAATATGAAAGAGAACAAAGTAACATTCCTCACCCAGGCTGCGCTGATCGCAGCTGTCTATGTAGTACTGTGCGTTGCATTTGCCCCCATCAGTTACGGGGAAGTGCAGGTGCGTGTGGCGGAAGCCCTGGTGATCCTTCCGTTTTTTACACCGGCGGCTATACCGGGACTGTTCATTGGCTGCTTGCTGTCCAACATGATCGGCGGTTCGATCCTGATAGATGTGGTGTTCGGGAGCCTGGCTACACTGCTTGGCGCGATCGGTTCTTATTATCTGAGAAGGAGCAGGATACTGGTGCTGCTTCCCCCCATCATTGCCAACACGCTGATCGTGCCATTCGTACTGCGTTATGGATATGGAGTGCCGCTTCCTATTCCGTTTATGATGCTGACGGTAGGGATTGGCGAAGTGATCGCAGCAGGAGTGCTGGGGAGTGTATTGTTAAATACGCTTGTGCGATACAGACATATTTTTCCAATTGCTGATATGCAGCATTAAAAGATGAAACTGTCGAAAAAATGAGATCCCGGCTGTATGATAAGCAGCGCTGTGTGGATTGGAGCGGACAGTGAATCAGCCTTGTCCGTCTCGGACGGACGTCTGAGTCCGATTGAGACGGACAAGGCTGATTCACTGTCCGATACACTCCATACGAGCGCTTATCATACAGCCGGGATCGTCACTTCCCGACAACCCCTTCTGCCATGCTATTTCTTCATTTTGGAGTCAAATACCAGGCTTGCCAGGTAGCCAAATACCAGCGCGGCGCAGATTCCTGCGGCGCTTGCGGTAAACCCACCTTTGAAGATCCCGATGAACCCATCTGTATTTACGGCTTCCTGTATACCTTTCCAGAGGGTATTTCCAAATCCCAGAAGCGGAACGCTGGCACCGGCGCCGGCGTATTCCTGAAATGGCCCATAGAGTCCAATCGCTCCAAGTACGGCGCCGCTGCATACCAGAAGCACCATGATGCGTCCGGGCATCAGCTTGGTCTTTTCCATCAGGATCTGTACCAGTGCACAGATGACTCCGCCAACCCAGAATGCATTGATATAATCCATATTGATCACTCCTTTGTCACAGTGTCTGCAGATGAAGAAAAAAATATGCAAAAAAATAAAAAAAGACTTGCATTTAAAAAAAATATATGATATAGTAATCAAGTCGGCAGGACATATAGAGATATGGTAGATTGGTCAAGGGGTTAAGACGCCGCCCTCTCACGGCGGAAACAGGGGTTCGATTCCCCTATCTACTGTGCAAAGAGATAGCAGAAACCGGTAAAAAGGTTTCTGCTATTCTTGTTTTCTGGAATATGTTTTGCTATAATAAGGTCGAATGTGCAGGGAGAGTTCATTTTACAACAGATTCCCGGTCGACAGGACTGTTATTTTTATCAATAAAAACCGAAAGCTTATAAAGAGATAAAACGGATAGGAGTATTTTCATGAGTAAAATTGCGATTGTTACAGACAGCAACAGCGGAATCAGCCAGGATAAGGCGAAAGAGATGGGAATCCATGTGCTTCCCATGCCTTTTTTGATCGACGGAAAAGAATATCTGGACGGGGTTGATCTGTTTCCCAAAGAATTTTATGAGTATCTGGAAAAAGATGCGGATGTATCTACTTCCCAGCCATCTCCGGAATCGGTGACGAAGCTTTGGGACGAGCTTTTGAAAGAGTATGATGAGATCGTGCATATTCCCATGTCCAGCGGGCTCAGCGGGAGCTGCCAGACGGCAAGGATGTTGGCTGAGGACTATGATGGGAAAGTGGAAGTAGTGAATAATCAGCGGATCTCTATTACGCAGGTTTCTGCTGTTGTAGATGCACTGAATCTGGTAAAGGCGGGGAAGAGTGCGTCAGAGATCCGTGCGATACTGGAAGAAGAGGCACTGCAGGCGAGTATCTATATTACGCTGGTTACTTTAAAATATTTGAAAAAGGGCGGAAGGATCACTCCGGCTGCGGCTGCGCTTGGTACGATGCTTCGGTTAAAGCCAGTCCTGCAGATTCAGGGGGAGAAGCTGGATGCATTCTCCAAGGTGCGTACCATGAGTGCGGCAAAGCGTGTCATGGTGGATGCGATCCGCAGTGATCTGGAGAAGCGTTTTAGCGGTTGTAAGATGAGGATCGATATTGCCCATACGAATAATGAAGCGATGGCACTGGAATTTAAAAAGGAGGTCGAGGCGGAATTTCCGGGGTATCCGGTCATTCTGACGGATGAGCTGTCATTGAGCGTGTCCTGTCATATTGGAGCGGGATCGCTGGCTGTTGCATGTTCGAAAATTGTGGAAGTATAAGAGAAATGGGGATAAGATTCATTGGATAAGTATGAATACCGCCTGAAAGCAGAGCAGATAGAAAAACTGATAAAGAAAAAAGATTATGTAAAAGCGGCGGAGATTGCAGATACGATTGACTGGCGACGTGTGAAGAATGTGAACATGCTGTATGCCGTCAGTGAGATCTATGAGATGACAGAACGGTATGGAGAATGCATGGAGCTCCTGGATATGGCTTATGATCGTGCGCCAGTAGGGCGTATGCTGCTATATCGAATGGTGGAAGTCTGCACAAAGATGCACAATTTTGACGAAGCAATCTCTCTGTATCGGGAATTTGTCAGAGTGGCGCCTCATGACCAGAGCCGTTATATCTTAAAATATCAGATCTATCGGGAACGGGGTTCCAGTGTAGAAGATCAGATCAAGATATTATGTGAATACAAGACGCACGAGTATCAGGAAAAGTGGGCATATGAGTTGGCAGCCCTGTATGATGAAGCCGGGATGCAGGAAGAGTGTGTCCGTGAGTGTGATGAACTGATTCTCTGGTTTAGTGAAGGCGAATATGTGGCGAAGGCATTGACCCTGAAGCAGAAATATGAGCCACTGACAGAGGAACAGCAGGAAAAATATCGTTATGGGGTAAAGGGCGCTGTCTCTTCTGTTCGTGGAGACAATGCCGAAGAACCAGAGATTCCTGCATTTGATCCAGGACAGTTTAATAC
>CAMWMT010000061.1 GCA_947175375.1 uncultured Clostridiaceae bacterium
CAACGGACGGACGGTATTTGTATCTTCGGAAGATTTTACGGTGATCGGAGGTTCTCTGGGAGAGTATCATTCCATGAAGATCGCCCGCATCCAGGATATGGCATATGACATGAAGGCCCCGATCATTATGATCAACGACAGCGGCGGGGCGAGAATCGAGGAAGGTATTGATTCTCTGAGCGGCTACGCGAATATTTTCCTGCGCAATACGAAAGCATCCGGTGTGATCCCGCAGATTGCAGTCATTGTAGGTCCGTGCTCCGGCGGAGCATGTTATTCCCCGGCCATCTGTGACTATATCTTTATGGTAGACAAGATCGGTAAGATGTTCATTACCGGCCCGCAGGTGGTGAAGACGGTAGTAAATGAGGAGTGTACGGTTGAGGAATTGGGCGGGGCGTCCGTCCATGCTTCCAAGAGCGGAGTGACGCACTTTACCTATAAGGACGAGCAGACCTGCTTTGAAGGAGTCAGGAAACTTCTGTCGTACCTGCCAGGCAGCTATCTGGAGAAGCCTCCGGTCATCAAGGAAAAAGAGGAGTCAACAGGAAAGAAGTCCCTGTTGTATTCACTGAATAGCCTGGTGAACAGGCGGAACCGTCAGGAAGATGCTGACCGTTGTGTAGAGCTTACAGAGATCGTACCGGACAATTCCCGGAAGGCTTATGATGTGTTGAAGGTTATCAACTGTATCTGTGACAAGGACAGTTTTCTGGAAGTACAGAAGGATTTTGCCAAAAATGTCGTGGTAGGTTACGGACGGATCGACGGACAGAGCGTCGGCATCGTGGCAAATCAGCCCATGGCGCTGGCAGGAAGCCTGGATTATGACGCTTCTGATAAGGCAGCTCGCTTCATCAGGACTTGCGACTGCTATAATGTGCCACTGGTCGTTCTTGTGGATGTGCCGGCATTCATGCCGGGTACGGCACAGGAGCATAAGGGCATTATCCGCCATGGTGCCAAGATGCTGTATGCATTTTCCGAGGCGACTGTACCGAAGATTTCTGTGATTATGCGGAAAGCATATGGTGGTGCCTATATCGCCATGAACAGTAAAAATATGGGTGCGGACATCGTCTATGCATGGCCGGGTGCCGAGATCGCAGTCATGGGTGCGGAAGGTGCGGTGAATATCGCTTTTAAGCGCGCGATTAATGAATCAGACAATAAGGAAGAAACGAGAGAGCATCTGGTGCAGGAATATAAGGAGAAGTTCATGAATCCGTATGTTGCGGCATCTAGGGGCTTTGTTACCGAAGTGATCAAGCCGGATGAGACAAGGAAACGGCTGACGGCGGCACTGAAAATGCTGAAGAACAAGCAAGTGGCGCCGATACCGAAGAAACATGGAAATATTCCGCTGTAAATGAATCAGATACCTCCTGAGCAGACGGGGCGAACCCCGGATTGCCCAGGAGGTTTTTTCTATGTCAATCTGTCGGGTACTGGTCAAGTAGTGCCTGAAATGCTTCATGGCTGTGAAGAAATTCATACTCCGGATCCTGCATAAGATTGGCCATCAGGACGGGACGTATGGTAGAAGAGACAGAAAACTGGATACCGGAACCGAGAGTATCTGCGATCCGATCATAGAGAGGGCTGTCATGAAATTTCCACAGATGCTGGCAAGCCTCCAGAAGCTCTCGAATTAGACGGATGCTTTCTTCGGCATCTTTTTGTGCCAGCGCGATCTCCAGAGGAGCGACGTAAGTAAAATAGGTTCCAAGTCCCAGAGATTCCACTACATGTCCTGCAATCTCAGCGATGCTGGCAGCTTTCTCTGTCTGTCCGGCAGTCATGCAGATCTTTGTCAGACGTAGCAGGATCCCGTGCAGGTCCATGGCTGCGGAAAGAAGCTTTTTCTGCAGCAGCAATTCTGCCTCAGGAAGATGTTCTTTCTGCTGCTGGTAAAGGTCTGCTTGTATCAGTTGTTTATCCAGTACGTTGTGTTCCGGCAGAAGGTCGATCATTTCCTGGGCCTTTTCATAGTTCCTGCGTTTGATGTATTTGGAGGCGAGCATATACGCAGACTGAATCTGCAGTTTTTCATCTTCACTTTCCAGAATACGCTGATACCAGGACAGGACCAGATCTTCATAGGGTTGCTTTTCTTCGGGAGTCAGGGTTGACAGGGTCAGTGTGCCGTCCAGAGTCAGGGCGAAAGTGTGGAGCAGTGATGCGCAAAGAGGATATTCACGAATTTTCTGTTTCATAAACTGACAGCTTTCTTCCAGTCCTTTGGTGTACCCTTTGTCTTTCAGGATCTGCGCAATCTCATTGCAGAAATGAGTGATCTCCTGTCTGGACGGTTCTTCCTGAAAGCACAGCAGGGTATTAGGGTCCGTATTCAAAAGCCTTGCAAGAGCAGACAGCAGTGTGATATCTGGATAAGTGGAGCCAGATTCCCATTTACTCACTGCCGGAGTCGAGATTCCCAGATATTCGGCAATCTGCTCTTGCGTAAGTCCCAGTTCTTTTCGTCTTTCCCGTATAGTGGTGTTCATTGGCATGCGTAGGGTCCTCCTTTTCGTTTGAGTTTATTATAACAGTCTACCGGGAATGGTACAATTGAGTAGTTTTTAAACGGAGAAGGGGGATATTTAACTACAAGTTAAGAAAGCAGTTGTAATTGTATTTCCGGATTCCATATGTTATAATCAGACCATTCGATGCCGAGCGGGTGCTGAAAGATTTACAGGCAAAAGGCAGGGAAAAACGAGGAACCAAAACAGGAGGAAATACATATGGTTTTTAAAAACATAAAAGAAGGAACAACCTTCACACTTCGGAATCAGGATCGGGAACTGATGAACTTTGGGAAAGATGAGATAGAGGATTTTCTGGATGACCTGTTTGTCACGCCAGATCAGTTTGTGGTGCTGACAGCGCCGAAAGCGCAGGGGCAGCAGATCCGTTATGTACAGGCATGCGTCCATGATGATGGTGAGATCGAGACAGAACTTGGAATCGAGGAAGCAGATGGAACGCGCCTGTATTATAAGATGTGTGGGGATGAAGAGTGTGTCCGGATCTTTCTGGACTTTTTTGAGCAGAAACTGGTGGTGGACAGGGATATGTACAAGCCTGTTCAATTTTAGAAAGTGTCTGTCCGGCATAGAGATGCCAGAAGGACAGATATTCGATTTTCGACAGGAGTAATATTATGAATCTGACAAAGACAAGTAAATATCTGAGCCTGATCCTTCGTCACAGGCCGGAGGCTGTGGGGATCACTCTGGACGAGCATGGCTGGGCGAGAGTGGATGAATTGATTGCAGGGATCAAAAAGACACAGAAGTTTAACATGGATATACTGGAGGAAATCGTGCGCACAGACAACAAGCAGCGCTACTCCTTCAATGAAGACCATACGCTGATTCGCGCAAATCAGGGACATTCCATACCAGTGGATGTGGAGCTTCCGGTCACAGAGCCGCCGGAAGTGCTCTGGCACGGAACCGGACAGAAGTATGTGGAGTCTATAGATCAGAAGGGACTGCTTCCTAAAGGAAGGTTCTATGTACATCTGTCCGGTGACCTTAAGACGGCTGTAAATGTAGGAAGCCGTCATGGAAAACCGGTAGTATATCGGGTAGACAGCGCGCGGATGGCAGCGGATGGGTATCTTTTCTATCGTTCAGTCAATGGAGTATGGCTGACGAAAAAGGTGCCGGTGGAATATCTGGAGAAGACAGAAAGGGAATATTAAAAAAGAAACGAGTACCCCGCTTGAGCCATAGGCTGTACGGTTAAAAACTCATTTCTTAATTTAGATTATTTATTAGATAAGGGAAAAAGTCAAGAAAAATGTATAATGAAATTAATTTGGATAAAATAGATATAAACTCTAAGCCTCCCACAGAAGAACAGGCCAGGCAGTATTATTTTATGGCAAAATGCCGGGAATTGGTGAAAGAATTTGAACAGAAGAACGGACGTTTACCCAGTGCTTGTGTGGCGACTTTTGGCTGTCAGATGAACGCCCGGGATTCGGAGAAACTCCGCGGCGTCCTGCGGGAGATCGGGTATGTGGAGACGGAGAGCGAGGACGCGGATTTTGTGATCTACAATACCTGTACCGTTCGGGAAAATGCGAATCTGAAAGTGTACGGGCGTCTGGGCGTCCTGCACGGTTATAAGAAAAAGAATCCGGGCATGAAGATCGCGCTCTGCGGCTGTATGATGCAGGAGCCGTCTGTGGTGGAGAAGCTTAAGAAAAGTTACCAGTTTGTGGATCTGATCTTCGGAACCCATAATATTTTCAAATTTGCGGAACTTCTCTGGACAACGCTTGTATCAGACCGGATGGTGATCGACATCTGGAAGGATACAAACCAAATTGTGGAAGACCTGCCTCTGGAACGGAAATATCCGTTTAAATCCGGTGTCAATATCATGTTTGGCTGCAATAATTTCTGCAGCTACTGTATCGTTCCCTATGTAAGAGGCCGGGAGCGGAGCCGAGAAGCGAAAGACATCATCCGGGAGATCGAAGGACTTGTGGCAGACGGCGTCATGGAGGTCATGCTGCTGGGGCAGAATGTGAATTCTTACGGAAAGAATCTGGAAGAGCCCATGACCTTTGCACAGCTTTTGCAGGAAGTGGAACAGATCGAGGGGCTGGAACGAATCCGTTTTATGACTTCTCATCCCAAAGACCTGTCCGATGAACTGATCGAAGTGATGGCAAAGTCAAAGAAGATCTGTAGGCATCTGCATCTGCCGCTGCAGTCCGGAAGCAGCGCTGTTCTGAAAGTCATGAACCGGAGGTATACAAAAGAGCAGTATGTGGAACTGGCAGAGAAGATTCGGACAGCGATTCCCGATATTGCGCTGACCACAGACATCATCGTAGGATTTCCCGGAGAGACGGAAGAAGATTTTCAGGAAACGCTGGATGTGGTGCGCAAGGTTCGCTACGACAGTGCCTTTACCTTTATCTACAGCAAACGGACCGGTACACCGGCGGCCTCTATGGCGGAGCAGATCCCAGAAGATGTGGTGAAGGACCGTTTTGACCGGCTGCTAAAGGAAGTTCAGGAGATTTCCAAAGAGATGGCGGAGCGGTTTACCGGGACAGAGCAGATGGTACTGGTGGAAGAACCAAACCGCCAGATGGAGGGTTATATGACCGGACGTCTCGGCAATAATCATGTGGTACATTTTCCGGGAGACGTATCCCTGACCGGCAGGATCTTAAAGATCCGTCTGGATGAATGCCGGGGATTTTACTATATGGGAACGCTGCCTGAAATTTGATTCTGTATGCTGTCTTAGGAAGAGTTCCTTACATATCGGTCAACTGACGCAAGCATTTTCTGCTGTATCAGAAATATAGGATCGACAGGGAAAGGAAGCAGCGGAATGAGTAGTAAAAACTGGATTCGTACGATCAGAGATCTGATTATGATACTAATTGCGGCGGGGGTCTATGCGTCAGGGATCAGCCTGTTCCTGGACCCGAACAATCTGGCGCCAGGTGGCGTGACAGGAATCTCAGTGATCTTGAACCGATTGTGTGGCATAGAGACAGGAACGTTGTATCTTCTTCTGAATATTCCGATTCTGATTCTGGGTATCTGGAGATTCGGTTTCCGGTTTATCCTGAAGACGGCGTATGCTACGGTGATGACTTCTGCTTTTACCAATCTGTTATCCGGACAGGGTGCGCTTACAGAAGATCCTCTGCTGGCGGCGATGGCCGGTGGAGTGCTGATCGCCTGCGGGATCGGCCTGATCTTCAAGGCCGGCGCTACGACTGGAGGAACGGATATCATCGTCAAGATCCTCCGGCAGAGATACCGGCATCTGAAGACCGGATTCCTGTTCCAGTGCATAGATATAACGATCGTTGCCATTTCCGGATTTGTCTTCCGGGATCTGAACATTGCGCTGTATGCGCTGATGGCAGTGCTGATCTCAGGAAGAACACTGGATTATATCCTCTATGGAGGAGATGAGGCAAGGATGATCTATATCGTTACGAATAAGCCTATAGAGGTCGGCCAGAAGCTCATGGAAGAGATCAAAGTGGGTGTGACCTATCTGAAAGGAAGAGGCGGATGGACCAGGGAAGAAAAGGATGTGATCTTCTGTGTGGTTCGAAAACAGTTGGCTCCTAGGGTGGAGGAGACTGTGAAACAAGAAGATGCGTCGGCATTTTTGATCGTTACAAGCGCAAATGAGATCTATGGAGAAGGCTACAAGGATTTTTTTGAGGAGCGTATATAGATGAGGAATAGAAGAGGAACCTGAAAAAGACTCTTGCATCTTTGGACAGTTAGTGCTACTATATATCGTGCAGATAAAAATAATAAGATACCAGATATAGTTTTGGAGGGGATAGGATGAGCGGAAATGTGGTCGTATGTCCGGAGATGATCCGAAAGAGGAACGGAACTCCGGTGCCCTTTGATGTGAAGAAGATCCGGGATGCGATCCGGAAAGCCAATGATGCAGCGAGGATAGAAGCCATCGCTCCGTACCAGTTCGAAAAGCTGGTGGATGCGGTGGTGGATGCCATACCGGAAGGGAAGACACCGAATGTGGAGCAGATCCAGGACCTTGTGGAGGAGAAGCTGATCGAGAACGGTTTTGCCAGGACTGCGAAAGCGTACATTCTGTATCGGGCGGAGCATACGAAGGTCCGTAAGACAGAAGCGGATCTGGTGAAGATCTATCAGGAGCTTACCTTTATCAGTGCGGCAGATGCGGATATCAAACGGGAAAATGCGAACATTGACGCGGATACTTCCATGGGTACGATGTTGAAATACGGCTCGGAAGGCGCGAATTATTTTGTGGACAACTACATCCTCCCCAAGGATATCGCGGCGGCGCATATCAATGGAGATATCCATATTCATGATAAAGATTTTTATATGCTGACAGAGACCTGCTGCCAGATCGACTTGATCAAACTGTTTGCGGATGGCTTTTCCACTGGGCATGGCTATATCCGCCAGCCCAAATCGATCGCCAGCTACGCAGCACTTGCCTGTATCGCAATCCAGGCAAATCAGAACGAGATGCACGGAGGACAGTCGGTCCCCAATTTTGACTATGCCATGGCAGAAGGCGTGGCATGTACGTTCCGGAAGGAATACTATGACGCGGTTCAGCGGTATTTCTGGCTGGAGCATGACTGCGAGACGGTTCTGGAGGATGAATTCCGCCAGGCGCTGAAGGATGCCATGCCGGAACGGATCAACATGGCAAATATTGATGACTATGAAGAGCATTTTGTACAATGGTTTACCGAGTGCGGGGAGAAGTGGCTGCAGGAAAGGCTGGAGGAAGAAGATATCCGCAGATGCCACCGGACTTCTATCCGCATCGCCATGAAGGAAACGGATATGGCGACCTATCAGGCCATGGAATCTCTGATTCACAATCTGAACACGATGAATTCCCGTGCAGGCGCACAGGTGCCGTTCAGTTCCATCAATTACGGAACCTGCACATCGCCGGAGGCACGCATGGCGATCCGCAATCTTCTGAAAGTGACGGATATCGGGCTCGGAAATGGGGAGACGGCGATCTTCCCGGTGCAGATATTCAAAGTAAAAGAGGGAGTTAACTATAATCCAGGAGATCCTAACTACGATTTGTTCCGGCTTGCGATTAAGGTTTCAGCAAAACGGCTGTTCCCGAATTTCAGCTTTCTGGATGCGCCCTTTAACCTGCAGTACTATAAAGAGGGCGATTATAACACAGAGATCGCCTATATGGGATGCCGGACGCGAGTCATGGGAAACCATTATGATCCGTCCAAGGAAGTGACCTGCGGAAGAGGAAACTTAAGCTTTACTTCCATCAACCTTCCGCGTCTTGGAATTAAGGCGCATAAGGATATCGAAAAATTCTACAGAGAACTGGACAAGCGGCTAGATCTCTGCTGCAGACAGCTCCTGCACCGTTTTGGAATTCAGCAGAAGAAGACGGTGAAGAATTACCCGTTCCTGATGGGGCAGGGAATCTGGATGGGTTCCGATGCACTGGGAGTTCAGGACCAGGTAGGAGAGATTCTGAAACACGGGACGCTAAGTGTTGGATTTATCGGGCTGGCGGAGACGCTGGTATCGCTCACTGGAAAACATCATGGAGAGAGCGAAGAGAGCCGGAAGTTGGGCTATGAGATTATTTCTCATATGCGAGATTTCATGGATAAGAAATCCGAGGAGACGGGCCTTAACTTTACGTTGTTGGCAACCCCGGCAGAGGGACTGTCCGGAAGGTTTGTGCGAATCGACCAGAAGCGGTTTGGGAAGATTCCAGGGGTGACTGACAGAGAATACTATACCAATTCCTTCCATGTGCCGGTGTATTATCCGATCAATGCCTTTGAGAAGATCCGGATTGAGGCGCCATACCATGCGCTGACCAATGCAGGGCATATCAGCTATGTGGAGCTGGACGGGGATACGGCGAAGAATCCGGAGGCTTTCGAGGCGATTATCCGTTGCATGAAAGAGAGCGGTATCGGTTATGGATCAGTGAATCATCCGGTAGACCGTGATCCGGTGTGCGGGTACACCGGCGTGATCGACGAAGTGTGTCCGCGTTGCGGCAGACGGGAAGGAGAAGCAGTCACGATCGAGAGGCTGAATGAGCTTCGGAAGAAGTATCCGGATGTGCCGGTCTATATGGACGCGAATCACTGAAATTTTCAGAGCTGATGAGGAAAAAATTAGATTCTGTCAGAGGACTATGAAAAAATGAAAGAGGATGGTTTTCGACTCGCAGACACGTTTTAGAGGAATAAATGATACAAGGAGGCATTCAAATGGCAGGAAAATTATTACCGGAAAATGGACAGGTAGGAGAGGACGTAAAGTTTGACCGGATCAGGAGAATCACGGGATATCTGGTGGGGACCACGGATCGGTTTAATAATGCAAAGAGGGCGGAGGAGAGAGACCGTGTTAAGCACAGTCTGTCATAGGTCACTTCGCATTGCGGGGATTCAGCAGGACTCCATCGTAGACGGGCCGGGGATCCGCTATGTGATCTTTACGCAAGGATGCCCGCATCACTGTCCGGGTTGCCACAATCCGCAGACGCATGACCCGGAGGGCGGAAGAGAGGCGGATGTACAGGAGATCCTGACACAGATTGAAAGGAATCCGCTGGCATCCGGCGTTACGTTTTCCGGCGGAGAGCCGTTCATGCAGGCAGAGGCGCTGGTCCCGGTGGCGGAAGAAGTGAAGAAGCTGGGAAAGCATCTGATGATCTATACCGGGTATCTGTATGAACAGCTTGTATGTTCAAAGGAGCCGGCTGTGCAGCGGCTTTTAGAACTGGCAGATCTTCTTGTAGACGGACCGTTTGTGATGGAGGAACGGGATCTGACCCTGACTTACCGGGGAAGCAGTAATCAGCGGGTCATTGATCTTGGCAAGACCCGGGAACAGGGAAAGATCGCGCTGTACCGGAGTGAATATGATAATCTGTCTTTTTAATATCTGATATTTGAAAATTGTAAGGAATTATGATGGGGTTGTCGGAAAATGCAACCCCGGCTGTATGATAAGCAGCGCTGTCCGATACACTCCATACGCGCGCTTATCATACAGCCGGGACCGCGTTTCCCGACATCCCCTTTTTTCATAAAAA
>CAMWMT010000062.1 GCA_947175375.1 uncultured Clostridiaceae bacterium
CATCAGGACTGTGACCGCATTTTTTGCCAGTCTCCTGCGCAGAGCAAGAATCTCTTCATTGTCGGTTTCGCCCTCCGTTCCACAGTTCCAGCTCCGGTTGTCATTGGCTCCATCTGTATTATTCCACCCATTGGCCTCGTTATGCTTCTCATTATAACTGTACATATCCCAGAGTGTGAATCCATCATGGCAGTTCAGAAAATTCACAGACGCATTATAGCCTCTGCCATCCTGTCCGTACATATCGAGAGAACCAGTGATCCGCTCTGCCGCCACATGAGCCATGCCCAAATCGCCTTTCAGATAGTCCCGCATGTCATCCCGGTATCTTCCATTCCACTCTGCCCACCGGTTCCAGGATGGAAAGCTTCCCACCTGATAGAGCCCGCCAGCGTCCCATGCCTCCGCGATCAGCTTTACATCGCCCAGGATCGGATCAAACGCAAGGCTCTGAAGCAGCGGAGGCTTGGTCATGGGAGAACCGTCCTCATTACGCCCGAGAATACTCGCCAAGTCGAAGCGGAAACCGTCCACATGATAGGCAGTCGTCCAGTAACGCAGGCATTCCAGGATCATCTGCTGCACGATGGGGTGGTTGCAGTTCAGCGTATTGCCACAGCCGCTGAAATTATAATAATGTCCATCCGGTGTCAGCATGTAATAGATATTGTTGTCAAAGCCTTTGAAGGAAAAACAGGGACCCAGTTCATTTCCCTCCGCCGTATGGTTGAACACCACATCCAGAAAGCATTCGATACCGTTCTCATTGAGCGCCCTGATGAGCTGCTTGAGTTCTGTCCCTTCCCGATTATATTCCGCCGCTCCTGTGTAACTGGTATTTGGTGAGAAAAAGCTGACGGTATTATAACCCCAGTAATCCACCACCTCATGCCCATCCACGATCCGGCTGTCTTTCATCTCGTCAAACTCAAAGATCGGCATCAGTTCTACTGCGTTGACTCCCAGTTCCTTCAGATACGGTATCTTCTCCATCAGGCCCGCAAAGGTACCAGGATACTCCACCCCGGAAGACCCATGTCTGGTAAATCCCCGCACATGCATCTCATAGATGACCAGGTCCTCCATGGGAATCTTTGGATGCTGGTCCCGTCCCCATTCAAAATCATCCTTTACCACCCGGGCCTTGTAAAACGACCCTTTTTTCTGCCGTTTCCCCCACTCTCTCTGCCCGGTCACCGCTTTGGCATACAGATCCAGGAGAACTTGATTCTTGTCGAAAAGAAGTCCTTTTGACACATCATAGGGTCCATCCAGACGGTATGCATACTCAAAATCCTGAATATTCAGCCCGAATACGATCATGGAATATACATTTCCGATCCGATAATGCTCCGGAAACGGCAGCACTGCATAGGGTTCATCCTCTTCCCGGTGAAAAAGCAGAAGCTCACAAGATGTTGCCCCCAAGGAGTGTATGGTAAAATTCACCCCCACCGGAATCGCCATTGCTCCGTTCAGTTCATACATACCAGGACGCACTTCGAATCCTGCGATCTCGTCCATGGGTACCATATGTATACTTCTCATGGGGCTGATAAATTTTTTTTCATCCATTCCTTCGTTTCTCCCTTATCTTACTTCTCTTTTCAGACGTATCCGACCTCTTCTCTGCCGGATACTTCAGTAAATACACTTTCCAGCATCACATCTGAAAATATCCGGTCACACGGGACGCCAGTCACATGTGTACCGGAGAGGCATCTCTCTGCCAGTGCTTCCGGCGCCCAGGAATGATCCGCTTCTTCCAGCATGGGAAGATCAAAGTCGCTGTCTCCTGCTGCGAGCACGATATCCCCTTTTATGTAATTCCGGAATCTTCTGACTGCGGTTCCCTTATCAAGTCCTTTCGGCAGCGCATATACCTTGCTCCCGTTATAAAAGACTTCCATAAGTGTCATATCCAGACTGTCTTTCAGACGCTTTACCGTCTCTGACGGCTTCCTGCTCTTGGTAAACAGGAACAGATTCCGGATATTTCTTACTTCGAAGATCCGGTCTCTGTCCTTCCGCATACACGATTCTGCATATACGAGATCCCCCCGGCTTTTATCTGTCAGCCGGAGAGACTCCTCATACCAGTCTGGAACTTCTTTCCCATCCTTCAACAGCACGCCTCCATTGCACACCAGCGCATAATCTGGAGCTCCTGTCTTCAGATCGATCCGACCATACTGTTCTTCCGTCCGGGTAGTCGTCGGTACAAATACCACTTTTTCCCGTATCTTCTTCAAGAGAAGATACGAGCTTCTGGTCATGAACGAGATCTCTCTTCCCTCATATATTTCTACATTGATCTTTTCTTTCCCGATCTCATGTCGGTAAGAATAGATCAGCGTATTATCCAGATCCACATGAAAGACGATCAACTGTTTTTACCTGTCAGACACTTTCTCACCAGATCCACCGGTATCATAGTCGCCGCCAATACCACTACCACTGCCCATCCGGTAATGCCAAACGGAACGCAACTGAACATGTTACCGATCCAGGTAAATACCGCACCCGGCACCAAAGCTGCATTGACGATCAATGCCTGTACGAGCACGATGATACAGAACACTTTCATAAAACCGGTATTCTCATCCAGGCCTTTGAAGATGGCAAAGCCTTCGTCTCTAACGTTAAAGCCGTTGAACAGAGCGCTGACGATGAACAGGACAAAGTATCCGGTCAGAAGCTGCTCTTCATTCGCAAAAAATCCTGCAAAAAATGGCATTTTCAGATAGGCAAAGCTGATAATCGTAAGCCATGCTCCCATAACACCGATCTGTGTCGCCATCTTTCTGCTGATGATGCTCTCGTCTCTTCTCCTCGGCTTCTCCAGCATGTATTCCTCCAGCGCCGGTTCGTTACCGAGCATGATGGCTCCGAGACCGTCCATGACCAGATTGACAAACAGAAGATGCGTAACCTTCAGAGGCTCTTCCACTCCAAAGAATGGAGCGACGGCACTCACGACCACTGCCGCCACATTGATGACCAGCTGGAATTTACAGAATTTCAGTATATTATGGTAGATGGTCCTGCCATACCAGATCGCGTCTTTAATGGACTTGAAGTTATCATCCAGGATAACAATCTCACCGGCTTCTTTTGCCGCCTCGGTACCGCTGCCCATGGCAAAGCCCACATCCGCTCTCTTGAGAGCCGGCGAGTCATTGACTCCATCTCCGGTCATACCGACCACCAGATTCATCTCCTGACAGAGCCTTACCATCCTGGATTTGTCGGTCGGAAGCGCGCGAGCGATCACGCGGATCTGCGGAATGATCTTCTTGACTTCTTCGTCCGACATCTCATTCAGCTGCGCAGAAGTCAGCGCCCGATCCGAATCCTCTTTCAGAAGCCCTGCATCCTTTGCAATGGCAACTGCGGTCTCCAGACGGTCTCCTGTGATCATAACGACCTGAATACCTGCGTTCCGCACTTCTGCGATCGCATCTCTTGCTTCCGGCCGTACATCATCGCGAATCGCCACAAGACCGATGAGCACCAGATCGTCGTGGATCGTGTTCTCCACCAGTTCTTTTTCCGAATAACCGAAGGCCAGCACACGCATAGCTTTATCCGCAAGCGCGTCGATCTTTTTATTTAAAACATCCAGGTCTATAGACTGTACATTACCGTCCTGATCCAGATATTTCCCCGCCTTTGCAAGCAGCCGCTCAGGAGCTCCTTTATAAAAGGTCTTTCCTGCACTATCAATTCTGGCCTGACTGAACTTGTTCATGGAATTAAAGCCCTGGGAAGCTGTGATCTGATACTCTTTCCTTCCCTCCAGCGTCCGGAACGTATCTTCCCCAAGGAACTTCATCAGTGCCTGATCGGTCGCATTACCACCGATCACCCGGTGCTCTGCATCGAACATCGACTGCGTATTCTTCCCGATTGCCAGATCCAGAAGCCCTTTCACCTTTGCATGTCCGGAAAGCTCCGGAACTGGGATCACCTGACCGTCTGCCGTGAAAAATTCCACAACCTCCAGACTTCCCTTCGTGATTGTTCCTGTCTTATCGCTGAACAGGATATTAAGCGAACCCGCAGTCTCGATACCTTCCGCTTTCCTCACAAGTACATTGTGGTCTAGCATCTTGCTGGTATTCTGCATCAATACCAGCGAAATCATCAAAGGCAGTCCCTCTGGAACCGCGCAGACAATGATCACGATGGCAAGCGATACTGCCTCTACGATATCCTTGATCACCTGCTCGGCGCCAATGGAGAAATATGCGGAAAATCCTCCTGCTGACACAACAAAGTATGCAAAATACAAAAGAGCTATGACAGTCGCACCCACATAGCCGAATACGGAGATCTGGCCTGCCAGTTTTGCAAGCTTCACCTTCAGGGGAGAATCAATATCATCCTCCTGCATCTCATCCGCCATCCGGCCCATCATGGTCTTCAGTCCGACTTTCCTTACATCCAGGATTCCTTCACCGTCAAAGACAACTGCGCCGCGGAACAGGGAATGGGCATCCACGAATGTATCACCGGTGATCTCATCCGCCAGTTGGAAGCCTTCTTCCGCTGCAGTCTTCTTACATTCTTCTGCCTCGCCATTCAGTGCAGAGTTATCCACTCTGAGGCTTCCGTCTACCAGAATGCCGTCCGCTGGAATCTTATCTCCTGACTGCAGAAGCACTTTGTCGCCGACGACCACATCATCCACATCAATGATCACCACTTTGCCTTCCCGGTACACCTTGCAGTGGTCCTTCTCCGTCCGGTCCTTCAGCTCCCGGTACTTAGTATCACTGGCCACACCGGTCTTGGCAGATACAAATGCCACGATCAGCACTGCCACGATCGTGCCCAGCGGCTCATAGATCTCCGCATAGCCAAAAAAGAACATCACGATCATAAGCACCGCAATGGCAAGCAGGATCCTGATCATTGGATCGCCAAAAGTTTCCTTAAATTCGTCCCAGAACGTAGTCGGTTCTGAATCAGGGATCTCATTGCTCCCGTATTTTTTTCTGGAAGCCTCCGCTTCCTGGTCTGTCAGTCCATTAAATTTCATCACATATCTCCTCAAATGTCCTGTATATAAACGGCACAATACCCGTGCCCGTATAGGACACTGTTCCATGTGCCGTTTATCTTATTTTTTGGCAATTTTCAAACACCAGATATATAGATCACCGGAAAGCACATGTTCTGAACTTTCCATATTGTCTATCATGCGTCAATTTCCGTCTACATATACCGGCGAATCAGTTCGCCCAGTCCCGGATCTGTCGTTCCCTGTCCAACAGGATTGAACTTCCACTCCCCGTTATGGCGGTAGATCTCACCAAAGATCATGGCTGTCATATTCCCATAATCATCAGTTAGGTTATATCTGCACATCTCGCTGTTGTTCCTTCCATCCACCAGACGGATAAACGCATTCTGGATCATGCCAAAATGCTGTTTTCTCTGCACTGCCTGATAGATATTGACAACAATCACGATCTTGTCATATTCCCCAGGAATACCTGCAAGATCTACGATGATCTGCTCGTCATCTCCTTCTCCGGCCCCGGTCAGATTGTCGCCCATATGCTGAACCATACCGGTCGGGTGGCGCAGATTGCCAAAATATACCACATCTTCCTTGTACACAAGCTTTCCGTTATGAAGCAGGATCGCAGACGCATCACAGTCGATGGGCGCCGGCTTGGGAGCAAGGAAATTAAAGCCTTTTCCTTTCTTGACTTCATCCCATCCAAGACCAACTACCACTCTTGACAGCCC
The DNA here is from genome assembly GCA_947175375.1 of uncultured Clostridiaceae bacterium. Taxonomy (GTDB): domain Bacteria; phylum Bacillota; class Clostridia; order Lachnospirales; family Lachnospiraceae; genus Hominiventricola. The sequence continues at coordinate 5,761 of CAMWMT010000062.1, forward strand.
CGGATTTTCCTTGGACAGACTGACTTTCTGTCCTTTTTTTAAACTGATTGACATTTTTTATTCTACCTCTACCCCATAATTTGCACACAGCGCCGCCAGGCCGCCCTGATAGCCGCTGCCAATGGCATTAAATTTCCATTCATTTCCGTTCTTATAAAGTTCGCCGAATACGACCGCAGTCTCGATGGAAAAATCTTCTCCCAGATCATACCGCAGCATCTCTTCTCCGGTCTCTTCATTATAGATACGGATAAATGCATTGTTCACCTGTCCGAAATTCTGCCTTCTTGACTCTGCTTCATAAATTGTAGCTGTAAATGCGATCTTCGAAATGTCTCCTGGCACCATGGACAGATCCACCTTGATCTGTTCATCATCACCATCTCCGGCTCCAGTCAGGTTATCACCCATATGCTGTACACTTCCCGATGCGTGTTTCAGATTCCCGTAAAACACAAAATCTTCGGAACCTTTCACCCTTCCGCTGTCCGTCAATAAGAACGCCGCCGCATCCAGATCAAAATCTCCACCGGTATCAAACGCATTCACATCCCATCCAAGTCCAACTACTACTTTTTTAAGGCCCGGGTTACCTTTTGTCAGGCTTACCTTCTGCCCTTTCTGCAAATTTACTGGCATTTTTCTTACCTCCTGTTTTAAAGTTCCACATCTCTCTTCCCAGTACCTATGTGCCTGGAGAAATGCTATTTATGCTACTTCAATTCCATAGTGTCCGCACAGCGCTGCCAGGCCGCCCTGGAAGCCGCTGCCGATGGCATTAAATTTCCACTCGCCGTTATATTTATAAAGCTCTCCTACTACCACTGCCGTCTCGATAGAGAAATCCTCTCCCAAATCATAGTGGATCAGCTCTCTTCCGGTGCTTTCATCTACAATACGAATAAAAGAATTGGACACCTGTCCAAAATTCTGTCCTCTTTCCTCTGCTTCATAGATTGTTACCGTAAACGCTACCTTTGATACATTGGACGGGATCTTTGTCAGATCCACGAAGATCTGCTCGTCATCGCCCTCGCCTTCTCCGGTCAGGTTGTCACCCATGTGTTTCAGAGACTCGCTCGGATGGGTCAGGTTGCCGTAAAAGATAAATTCCTTCTCTGTCGGGCATTTGCCATTATCTCCCAGCATGAACGCTGCTGCATCCAGGTCAAAATCCGCTCCGGAATCATACGCATTCACGTCCCAGCCAAGACCGACCATCAGCTTTTTCAGACCGGGATTTCCTTTTGTCAAGTCTACCTTTTGTCCTTTTGTCAGATTGATTGCCATAATAGGTTACCTCCTGTCACTTACTTTTTATCTGGCATATGATACATCCTGTTGAACTCTTCCTTGATCTGTTCAAGCCGCAGCTGATCCTCTGAACGCTGCTTTCTAGCGTTCTGCTGAATCTGCTTCGTCTCATCGATACCACTTACGATCGTCCTCCAGGTTGTTTCCAACGTTTCGATCCGGATCGAGCTTCCGGATGCAAGCTGCGCAGTCATTTTTGACTGCTCCACGGTATTACGCGCATTTCTGATGAGCATCTCATTGGTCTTCTCATCCAGTGCGGACATAGCCTCTGCCTGAATTCTCTGACGCTTCAGCATGATCGCCTGCGCCAGCGCCTGCTTGAAGACCGGCAGAGTGATGATAAATGCGGAATTGATCTTCCGGACCAAATTCATGTTACTGAACTCCATGGTCTTGATCATGGGGATGGACTGCATGGCCACATTTTCCGCAATCCGAAGATCCTGGGTACGCTGTTCCAGCATCATCAACGCCTGATTCAGGCTCTGGATCTCGAACTGGATGGACTGATCCCCGCTGGCCGCCATATCCTGCTCTCTCTTTGCAATATAATCGGAAATCTCCCTGCAGCCCTGTTCTCCGGCAAGGATATATTTCACCAGATCATGATAATAATTTACATTGGCATCGAACATCTGGTTCAGTTTCCGGTTCGACTGTTTGATCTCAGACTCATACTGCTTTAACTGCACATAGATCTTGTCGACCTCTTCACCCATGGTGTGGTATTTATCCAGGATCTTATCCAGCTGTTTTCTCAGACTGCCAAAAAGCTTTCCAAAGAGCGTCGGGTTCTCCTTGATCTCTTCGATGTCAAATTTAGACATGATCTTCGCCAGCTGATTCAGCATCGCGCTGGAATCGTCCAGCTGGGACATGTTCATACTGTTCAGGACCACATCAGATGCCTTGGATATCTCTTCCGCCACCTCAGCGCCAAAAGAAACAATGGTCTCCAGATCATAGACCTCGATCTGGCTGGCCAGTGCGTCCACCTCCGGAGAACCTGTAAGCGCCAGGTTCATCTGCTGCCGGTCTGCGACAATATCGTATTTGTCCACTACCTCTACCCCGTTTTCCGCTTCCAGGACTGCTGTCTGCACTCCCGCCTGCGGTCTGTCAAAATTAAGGCCCATACTCAATTACCTCTCTTAAATATGATTTCACGCCATGAACGCCGTGTATTAGATGGAGCAGCCCGGAAAAACGGCGCCTGCAAATCGTACAGGTATTCACCGACCTGATGCTCCTCCATAATCTCTTTGTTAAAATATTTCTCTATGCACTGATATCCGGTTGGCACAAAGAATACCACATCAAACCCTGCCAGATTCAGAAAAGCGATCAGAATACTGTCCTCCAGTGAGATCATCGTCTCTGTTGTGTGAATATAGATCAGCTTGGGATTTTTCTTTGTAAAGTCAAATCTCTGCAGCAAGCGCAGGATCTCTTTTTCCAGATTCAGCACTACTGCAATGATCGTATATTCGGTCCCGTTCTCAAATGTCCCTTTGATGAGCTTCTGATCGATCAGAAGCTGCAGCTTATCCAGAATGTGCTCCTGGATCTCTTCTCGTAAAAATCCGTATGGATAACAGGCATGTGCTTTGATCTTCGCCTTCTGAAGCTTCCGGTTTTTAAAGAATTCTGTCACATATGCCTTCATCGGATTCTGATCTGGCGGATTGATATGCGGTGCCTGGCGGATGACAAAGGTATCCTGCGTCACAAGAGACTGGATCTCTGTCCAGTACCGGTTGATCTGCCCATCCTTGATTCCCGACACTTTTGCAAAGATGACCGGAACGCTGACGACTCCACCTGTCACTGCAAAATTCGGCCGGTACTTTACCTCCTGATTCCATAGAATGGAGATCTCCTCGTACATGGTCTGAAGTGATACCGAGACCGCCCGGTCATACTGCTGATTTCGGTAGATACCGGAATCCTGATACATCACTTCATCCAGTTCCCGCTCTGCATGGTAAGCAGCCGTCCCCATCCGGATATCCTGGCCCTCTTTCGGAAAACGCTTTACCTTCAGAGACTGTGTGTAATTCATGTCATAGAGATTCTTATCGACCAGGCTGCAGGCTGGTGCATCTCTGTCCGGTCTAAGTAGAAGCACATCCACCGGAAGTCTGGACAGCAGCTTTACGAACATGGCTTCCTTCCCGTTCCTACAGCCGCCCAGATAGATAAAACATCCGATCTGCGGATATTTCCAATTGTCAAACAGTTCACATGTATAACGTTTAAGCCAGCACAGCAGATAAACCGCATGATTCGTAAGCCGGTTCAGATTCTCTCCTGGCAGTCCTTCTGCCTCTGAAAGAACCTCTATAAATGCTTTGCGCATCAGCTTTTCCAATTCCGCACTAGCGGTATAGCGGATCTCCCGGGACAGATCCGAAAGCATCTGCTCTGTATCCTGATAATTCTTTCTGGAGACCGCCCGGATCTCCTCCACAGTCGGACAGGGAATCTCTCCTTCCACGATCAGAAGCTTCCTCTTACTATCTC
>CAMWMT010000063.1 GCA_947175375.1 uncultured Clostridiaceae bacterium
GTCAGTGAGATTCCACATACTCAGTTTCATAATGTACTTACCTCCCCTGTCTATTATAGTGCTAAATGCACAATAAAATCAATTCTGTATATCAATCTACAGGCAGAATATACGTTTATTTCCTGTATAATCCTTTATATAATAAGCACAAATAAAGGAGGGTAATATTTATGGAACTTACACCAAGAGAAAACGCATTGATCGCTTATCGTCACCAGACGCCGGCCTGGATCCCCTGTTTTTATACCGATATCATTCTGACACAGGCATGTCCGGATATGGAACGCTACACAGGCCACACAAAAGGAAAGGATTATTTCGACATTGAATGGACTTACGAGCCCAATATCCATGCGCCGATGCCCACACCCGGAAATATCATATTTGAAGAGATCGAGGACTGGCGCACCTATGTGAAGCTTCCGGATCTGGAAGCCATTGACTGGAAGAAACAGGCCGAGATCGACACCCATACGGATTTTCAGGCATTTGTCATGGGTGCGGGGATCGTCCCTTTTAAGGATGGCTCCAGTATCTACGACACCAACAAACTGAAAGTCTGCATGATCCTCAACGGTCCCTTTGAGCGGCTCCACTCCTATATGGGATTTGAAAATGCTCTGATGGCCCTGGCAATCGATCCGGAGGAATGCAATGCTTACTTTGAAACCCTGTTTAACTGGAAAATCGAATACATCAAAAAAATCGCAGAATATTATGATGTGGATGTCATCAATTTCCACGATGATTACGGTGCGGCAGACCGTATGTTTATGCGGCCGGAATTATGGAGGCAAATTATCAAGCCTCATCTGAAACGGGTAGTAGACGCTTGCCATGAGCTGGGGCTGATCTACCAGCATCATTCCTGCGGCTATGTAGAACCGATCCTGCCAGATATGGCCGAAATCGGTGTGGATGCCATCGACACCTTACAGGCATGTAACACACATCTGCAGGAGCTGAAAAAACAGCTTGGCGACAGACTGACATTCTGCGGCGGTTTTGATAATCAACATGTGCTGGATGTCCCCGGCGTTACGCCAGAAGAAGTGAAAAAAGAATATCGCCGTGTCATAGATGCTCTGGCGCCTGGCGGAAGCTACGTGATCTATCCTATCGGAGGAGCTTTCGATTTCGTTCCAGCCTTTTTGGAGGAACATTTCCAGTACGGAATGGGCTTTTACGCAAACCAGCACTGATATCGGGCTGGTTTGCCAGAAAAATAATAAACCTTTCCCAGAGTCAGGAAAACAGGCAATCCTAATTAAAGAGGGGGATGACCAGTCCCCCTCTACATATCGGTGAAGCCGGAATACTCCGCATACCATACTCGTCGATCAAAGTGGCAAAGTCCTGTAAATTGGCGAGGTCACTTTCAGAAACAGGCTGTAACAGTTATTTTCTTGACTTTTCATCCGCTATCCTGTATAATGTTCGTCAGAGAACAGTTCTTTAAGAAACTTTTAATGGCATACAGGAGAAGTCATGCTACAATCCCAGTTTATCAACAACCAGATTCTTGGAAATATCATCTACGAACAGTGTATCGATCACGCATGCGCTCAGCATGGCCTGATCCGGACGGAGATGGATATTCTACTTTTTCTTCACAACAACCCCGGATATGACACGGCAACGGACATCGTCCGGCTCCGGCACCTGTCCAAATCCCATGTATCCAAATCCATCCAGGCTCTGAAGGAACGGGGATTTCTCACTACCTTCTATCAGGGCAGCAACCGCAGGACGATCCATCTGAAGCTGTGCAGTGCGGCGGATGGAGTCATCGCAGAAGGCCTGCGGGCACAGGAGCGGTTCGCTGCCGTGCTGCTTGCAGATTTTTCGGAGGAAGAAAAGACACAGTTCCAGAAATATCTACACCGGATCACGAACAATCTGCAGACTCATTTCTCATCCAGAGAGGGGCTGTCGGGGAGCTCAGTCCCGGCTATACGATAAGCGCTCGTATGGAGTGTATCGGACAGTGAATCGGTTTTGTCCGTCTCGATCGGACTCAGACGTCCGTTTGAGACGGACAAAACCGATTCACTGTCCGCTCCAATCCACACAGTGCTGCTTATCGTACAGCCGGGACTGCATTCCTGACAACCCCATAGAGTTTCTTGCAGCGTTGATGTGGATGCTGCCATATGACATAGCCCTCGGCACAGAACCTTTCAGCAGTCCATATATCCCAGATACTTGAATGTCATATAGTCATTAACAAAATTTTAACGGAAAGGATCACACCATGGAAATCCTGTACACCTTCATCATCTGCTTCGCCGCCGGCATTGGCGCGGGCCTTGGGACAGGTTTTGCGGGCATGAGCGCCGCTGCGGTCATCAGCCCCATGCTCATCACCTTTCTTCATATGGAACCCTATCATGCAGTAGGCATCGCGCTTGCAAGCGATGTTCTGGCAAGCGCAGTCAGCGCATATACCTACGGGAAAAATAAAAATCTGGACATCCGAAACGGCATCCCCATGATGCTCACGGTCCTACTCTTCACAGTCGTCGGAAGCTGGGTGTCTAGCCTGGTGCCCGGTTCCACCATGGGCAGTTTTTCCGTCTTTATGACCTTGCTACTTGGCATCAAATTCATCGTAAAGCCGGTCATGACCACCAGAGAGACCATGGAGGCGGCAGACCCGAAGAAAAGGCTCATCCAGTCGGTCATCTGCGGAACCGGTATCGGATTCATCTGCGGCTTTGTCGGAGCAGGCGGTGGCATGATGATGCTCCTGATCCTGACCTCGGTCCTTGGATTTGAACTGAAAACTGCCGTAGGGACCAGCGTCTTCATCATGACCTTTACTGCTTTTACTGGAGCGGTCAGCCACTTTTCCATCGGCGGAGCTCCGGACATCTCGAGCCTTTTGTTCTGCATCGCATCCACGCTTCTGTGGGCGAGGATTGCCGCCCGATTCGCCAACCGGGCTACGCCTGCCACCCTGAATCGGGCTACCGGCGTCGTACTGGTCATTCTCGGCGCCCTGATCCTGAGTGTCAATGCACTGTCCTGACCCGGATGAGCATATGTCAAAATTCCTTTTTCGCTATGATACGTACCGACAATGCATAAGACACAGTCATTATCAGCACGCTGACCGCTGCCAGAGGTGGAAGCAATATAAAAGGATTGGTCTCTGCCAGCCGGTCAATCCACTTCAGGAACGGAATCTCGAATCCGGCTTTAGCAATCATAAAGATCCCTATGGCAAATATCGCCAGAACGGTAAATGCGATGTTTCTTCCCTTCTCCGCTCCGTATTTTATCAGGGCCGGGAACGCCAGTCCCATATAGATCAGGCAAATCAGCAGGTACATTGGCTCGGACGGCAGGATCTCTATATACTCCGCAACAGAAAAGCGCACCAGATATAACCCCATCCGTAGCAGCGTCCCCACCAGCCATCCACAGGAAGTCAGCAGGATGCTGAAAGTGTATCTTGCCTTCACATAATCGCTTCTTCCCGACGGAAGAGTCATAAGAAATGCCATGCCATTGTCAAATTCATCATAGCTGAAGAGGCTAAAATTAAACATGGAAATCATAAATGTCAGGTACGAAGTGACAAAAGACGAAAAACTCTCTGATCCCATAAATGACAGGATACAAGCCAGTGCCAGCACTATCATAAAGTAACGTCCCTGACGTTTCAAAAGCATCCAGTCCTTGATCAACAAACCAGTCATATCTTTTCCCCCCTGATCATCATTGTTATCGTCTCATCAATGGAGCCCTTCTCCATAGCAAGCTCCGGTGCATTTTCCTGATAGAACTGCTTCTGGTCCGTCAGGAGACTGTAGCCAAAGGACTCCTTTTTCTTCCGGAGGATATGGCTCTTGTCCAGCGCCTCATACTGCTCCTCGGTTACCTTCAGAAGTCCATACTCTCCCAGCAGCGCATCCGTCTCCTCATGCATGACGATCTTGCCGCTGTCGATCAGCCAGACATCGTCACAAAGTCCCTCCAGATCACTGGATATATGGGAACTGATCAGGATCGACCGGTCTCCTGGTATCATATATTCCCGCAGCATATCAAGGATCTCCTCCCTTGCCAGCACATCTAGCCCTGCAGTTGGTTCATCCAGGATCAAAAGCTTTGACTCATGGGACATGGCGATCAGTACTTTCAGCTTTGCTATCATGCCGCTGGAGAAGTCTTTCAGCGGTTTTCCCATAGGAAGTCCAAAGTGTTGGCACCGCTCCAGAAAATCCTTTCCGTCAAAATGGCGGTACATATGACTCAGAACCGATACCAGATCTTCGATATTCAGATATCTGCTGAAGCAGGAATCCGACAGTACGATCCCCAATTGCTCCCTGTCCTCTTCCGTGATCTGTTCTATGGGTTTTCCAAAGAGCTCGATCCTTCCGCTGTCCGGAAAGACCAGTCCCAGTATCACCTTAAATGTCGTACTTTTTCCCGCTCCGTTCGGACCGATCAGCGCAGTCACACACCCCTCCGGTACCTCCATGGAGCAGTCCAGATGGAATCCGGAATATTGTTTCTCCACATGTTCCAATCTTATCAGCATCACAATTCCTCCAGTATAATATGAAATAATTCCTTCAGTTCCTGTTCATTCATCCCGCAGCTTCTGCCCTTGCGGATGGCGGCTTCCAGCTCCATCTCCACTTCTCTTCTCTTCGCTTCCAGCAGACGTGCCTGATTGGCGCTGGATACAAAGCTGCCCTTTCCATGTACCGTGGTGATGAATCCTTCCTGTTCCAGCGCATCGTAGGATTTTTTCACCGTCAGGGCACTGACCCGCAGTTCCTTCGCCAGCGTCCTGACCGACGGAAGCACGGTCCCTTCGTTCAGATCCCCGTGTATGATCTTTTCCTTGATCTGACCCGTGATCTGTTCATAGATCGGCTGCATGGATGAATGATTGACGATTAGCTTCATCTCATTCCTCCTTCTCTGTTATAAACAGTATATAACAGTTCTTGACTGTTGTCAACTGTTTTATACTGTTTATTTCAATGCGCACAAACTGCCCATTCACACAGGGTTAAAATATTCCATATCATCCATCTGACTACTCCGTCAGAAATTCAATCCCTCTCTTCTTCCTGAACACTCCTTCCCAAAAGTCTCTCTTTTTGGAGCTTTTTCTCTCTTTGTCCCACCTCTTTCATATAACGAACAAACGACATTTGCTGTGAACTATCAGAAAACATTCGCATTGGAACAGGGATATAGCGCTGCTGTATCAGAGGGCCCCACGTGATGAAGATCATCCCCATACATTCCTGAACTCCGGTAATGCTGGAAAACGGACACTCATATATTGTAGAGGATACTATTTTTATGGCCTTTTCTTCCACTATGAGCCCGACCGGTTCCAACCAGCCTTCCTGTTTTCTCTTATGATACTCCATACTCGTCCTTACTAGCAGGAACAACAAAAACGGAATGCTGAACATCAATAATCTGAAATTACCAGACCGACAGATCTGAATTAACATATAAGAAAACACAAACTGGATTCCATATTTCACCTTTGGCCTTATCCATGCTTCGTGCAGTACGATATAAAAACCAGTACAAAAAAGTTCGAATGGTTTCAACTGATATCCCATAATTTTCTCCTTAGACGGTGCTTTTAAAAAACTGTATTTTTCACTCGCAGTATCCTCTTTACCGATTCATCAATCCGTTCCTCTGTGAGCTTTCCTGCCTCTATCGCATCAAGTACCCCCTCATAAGCACTGTGAAAATCCGCCGGCATCAGAATCAGATCTACGCCTGCCTGAAGCGCGCGGACAGCCGCTTCTGCCGAATCATAATGCTGGCTGACAGCTCCCATGTTCATGGCATCCGTCACCACGATTCCGTCATACCCCATTCTTTCCCGGAGCACATCTGTAATCATATAAGAGGATAAAGTACATGGAACGTCATCCCCGGTAACAGAGGGCACAGAAATATGCGCCGCCATGATAAAATGGATTCCCTCTTCTATCCCTCTCTGGAAAGGAACCAGTTCCGCTTCCATCAGTTCATCCAGCGTCTTATCCGTATATGCATAGCCTTGATGACTGTCTCCCAGCGTCGCTCCGTGCCCCGGATAATGCTTCAGGACCGCCCACACACCTGCATCCTCAAGTCCACGCATCTCTGCCACGATCATATCACTCACCAGTGTCGGATCTGTACCAAAGGAGCGGTTCCCGATAACCTTGTTTTCCGGGTTTGTCAGCACATCAGCCACCGGCGCAAAATCTAACGTAAAACCAAGCTCCGACAGATACGAACCGATTACCGTCCCGACCCGCTCCGCCTCTTTCGGATCTTCCTGATCTCCGACCGCACGCATGTCCCCGATACGCTCCACTCCAAAAGTAGCCCCTTTTCCAATGCGCGCCACCGTTCCGCCTTCTTCGTCCACTCCGAGAAACGGTGCCGGATATCCGGCTTCCTCATAATATCTGCATGTATTTCCAAGCATCTCCTTCACCTGTTCCGGGGACTGAAGATTTTTGGCAAAATAGATGATTCCGCCTACCGGATACTGAAGAATGGATTCCCTTGTATGATCCCCGGCCGCTGTCACAGTCTCATAGCCGGTCAACGCCTCTGGCGTAATCATGAAAAGCTGCAGGACCTTTTCCTCCAGCGTCATATCTGCCAGGAGCTCCTCTATCTGCTCTTCCAGAAGTTCCTCCTTCGTCTTCTCTGGTTCTACTGGCTGTAAAACTGCTTCTTCTCCGTTCGTGCCTGTCAATTGTAAAGGTTCCGGATCTGTATATTCGCCCTCCGGCTCATGCGTGGATTCTGAAGCCGTCTCTACTTTTATCGCTCCATTTTCTTGATCTTCTGCAGCGATCTTCCTCTCAGATAACAGCCACACACCGGTTCCCCCGACGATCATACACACAAGCATCCCCAAAAGAACCCCGAAAAGCAGACTATTCACTCTCTTTTTCCGCCGCACTCTTTCTGATTTTTTCTGTTTTCCATCCACTCTGATCCACACTCCTTATTTTACAATCATTTCACTGCCGGCACTCTTTAGGTAGTGCTGCAAAATGCTCTTTGTCCGATCCATTCCATACGAGTGCTGAACACACGGACAAAGAGCATTTTGCATCCACCACCCCCTTAAATATGCATCCGTCTTCTTACTTCCTCTCTCAATCTGGTACGCCGTATGATCGTGATCAGCGCCGCGTCGATGATGACGCAGCAGGTCAATACAATCGCCGACCATGTGATACCAGGCGGATCCTTCTGCATCAGATCCACCAGCAGCTCCACAGCCATGGTAAATACTGCGACTTCCCCCAGTGCCAGCGCAGAACAGGACAGAACAGAGCCATGAAACTGCCGAACCCATATGGCAAAAAGAAGAACCAGGACCGTGGTCAGGACGGAAAGCGGAAATGCCAGACGCAGATACCATCCATTTCCCGGATGCAGCCACGCAATGATTCCAAAACACATGGCGATTCCTGCTCCGTCCAGAAGAATGCTCACATACGGACTCATTCCGTGGAAGAAAACCGGAAGGCAGAATACCCACAAAAGCACACAGCCTCCGATCACATACAGCGACCAGTGACTTTTCTGGAATACAAACAGGTTCAAAAGTCCACATACACATCCGGTCACTGCCAGCACGATGCTGATCAGAAGCGTCACATCCGTACGCTGCACCGGCCCTGCATAACCTCTTTTGGCAGGAAACGGCGCGGGAGCCTCCCGGTCCACCGGCTGCTTCGGATTATGAACTCCCGTATTGCATAAGGGACATACAGAACAGGTTTTATCAAGCTCTACTCCACAGTTTACACAATAAGACATAATCTCAGACCTCCGTTTTCCGATTGCTCTCTATCTTTACATGGATGCCGTCCTTCACCAGTTTACGGAAAAACAGCCGCTCCACATCCGCTTCCACGATGCTGCTGGCAAAGCTGATGCTCAGATGTTCCCCGTAACTGACGATCGCACAGTTGGTCCGTGCCGAAAAGGGCTGTCCCATCAGCACATCAAATCGTTCCACATAGTTCTTCATTTCCGCGGGTGTCTCCACAATTCCCAGATTCGTAAGTCCCGCGCTGGACTGCTTGTCCTGCACCCGCTTATAGAACTGCCTCACCACAAAATCCTTGAAAAACAGCGGAACCACCCGTATGAATGGATTCCTGGTGACCGCCGCATTGGTCGTAATGTCCGCATTCAAAAATTTGTCATTGATATAATATCTCATAAAATGGTGTACCTGCACCACAATGTCCTCAAACGTATAATCGCCCATCCGGGGATCAATACACGGGTATACCATCGTGATAAAATTCCGAAGGGTTTTGGACGGGAAAAATCTCCGAAGATTCACCGGCATGGCAATCGATACCGGCAATTCCCGAAACACACGGTCCGCCTTCTGTTTTTCCAGAAGGGCATAGAGCAGTACCGCGTTCAGATATTCCGTCACGGATACCTGATACTTTTTGGACACCAAAAGCACCTGCTGCACCGGCAAGATCCCGGTGATGATATTTAGCGTATAAAACGGCTCTTTCGTCCCCCTGATCCGATAAGTCTTCTCCCGGCTCCTGGGCGGACGGACTTTCGAGCTGGCATAACGCATATAGGCGTCCTCCAGTTCTTCCGGATCCGGTTCCTCTGTAAGCGCGAGGACTCCCTGCCCATCCGGTATCTCATATCCCTTCAGCCGCAGATAAACTGCTGTCATCGTCCGGAGTAGATACATCGCTCCTCCTCCATCTGACAGAGAATGGAAGACCTCCAGCGCAATACGGCATTCGTAATAATAGACCCGTATTAGATAACGGTTACTGCTCTGAAAGAACATGGGCATGCACGGATTCACAATATCCGGCTCCACAAACGGTCCCGGACGGTGATTGGGTTCCAGATACCGCCAGAAGACGCCTTTGCGCATCGCCACTTTAAACGTTGGGAAACGGGGCAGTGTCAGATCCACTGCCCTCTGCAGAAGATCCGACTCCACCCTTTCTTTCAGGATCACGGAGAGCCGGTATACAGAAGAAAAATTCCGCCGCTGCAGTGTCGGATATACGATCGCCGACAGATCCAGGCGGTACCATGGGTTTTTATCATTCAATCGCTTGTTCATATGTATGATTATAGCATTATTTTGTTGGGTTTCCTATAAAAATATGCTAAAATTGCAAACAGGGATGTAATAATATATACCAGATGCCCGCTGCAGAGCGATCTTGCTCAGCCGGCCGGTATCAGAAATTGACAGATCGGAAAGGAATAGATCGAACATTATGGTAGATAAACAGCGTCAAAATCAGAATCTGATGAAAGCAATCAAACGGATGCACGCACTGGTAGAAAAGGAAGATATCGAGAAACAGCGTGCTTCCAAAGATAATCTTGGAAATCTGCTGGTGAGAAGTAACGAGATGAATTATGAAGATGTCGAAGTAGACGGAATCCCTGCGGAATGGGTCAGCGTCCGGCGGAAACACATGAAGAAATATGTCCTGCTCTACTGCCACGGCGGCGGATATAAC
>CAMWMT010000064.1 GCA_947175375.1 uncultured Clostridiaceae bacterium
ATCTTGGGGACTGTATCACGACTGCCATTGTCTGCAATATCGGCGCAAAACCAAGTGCGAAACGTGTTGGCATCGTAAACATTATTTTTAACCTTGGTCAGTCTGTCGTTACGTTCAGTGCGATTTTCCTGCTTTACAACCTTGGATTTTTGGATGGCATCTGGGATCGTGTGATCTATTCCGCTGGTATAGCAAATACAAACACACTTTTCAATCTCGCCTGCGCCATCCTGCTGTTTCCTGCTCTGAATCTGTTTGAAAAACTGAGCCACAGACTTGTAAAGGATGAACCGGTAGCAGTTGGAAAATACGATACACTTCTGGATGCGCTGAATCCGGCGTTTTTCAATACTCCGGCTCTTGCGTTTGGCCGCTGTTATGATGCGCTTCTGGTGATATATGATCTGTCCCGGACAAATATCAGTCGTGCATTTACCCTGGTCGATCATTATGATGAGAAAACAGCAGTTCAGATAACCGAGCAGGAGGATGATGTTGACCTCTTAACGGATCGGGTCAGTAACTATCTGATTCAGATCTCCGCACATATTACGGCACCCAATCATGTGGAGATTATGAACCACTATCTTACAGTTGCTTCTGATTTTGAACGGTTGAGCGATCATGCGCTTAATATTACGGAGATTGCAGAGTCTTTGCACAAAAATCAGGAGGTGCTTCCAAAGGAAGCAATATCGGAACTAAACGTACTCCAGCAATTGCTTGATACGATCCTGGAATATGGCGAGACAACATTTAGAAAGAGGGATCTGGACGCCGCCCGGCATATTGAGCCGTTAGATCAGGTGGTAGACGATATGATAAATGTGTTGAAGGATAACAATCTGGAGCGTCTCCGGTTCGGTGTTTGTTCTACTTTTGTAGGCACGGAGTTTTTGAATTTACTCTCTGAAGCGGACTCCATTTCGGATGTTTGCTCTAGTATCGGCATAGCCACCATCGCAAGAGCGATTCCCGATATTAAACACCAGACCCATAAATATATTTCAAGACTGCACTCGGGGCAGGATGAGGCGTTCAACCAAGAATACCAGACTGCCTATGAGCGATATCTGGGGCTTTTGAAGGACCCTGACGAGAGTTAGATTGTGCAAGGTATAGAATGCTTGTTTTCCTATTGATGGAGAATTATAAATGGATACTTGCTTTCTGTTGCAGGCGGTATTGAATGATAACTGGATGTCTTCTCTGCTGGAATTTACTTCACGAAGTAAAAAAGATGTTGTAAATATGCTGGAAAAGTGGCTGTTTTCTGAGTTTATGTACTCTGGCTTTATAGAAGAGAATATTTTTCGTAAAAATCATACCAGATGATTCAGAGAATCAGGTAGCGTAATTCTGTTTGATACAACCAGGTGCTGTTAACGGGACAAGGTCTGGAGGGTATATTATTGCTCAGTATTTATTGAAAAAACGAAAACGGGTAAAGGAGAAATGTTGATAGAAGATTTTGTTTTTAATGTTTATGAAGATGATATTCTTTCAAAGAGAGAGGACTTATTAAAAAGTGTCTTAAATCAGAAAGTGAAACAAATGATCAGATACGGGCTTGAACCTAAAGAGAATTTTTTTCAGGAGTATGAGAATGAAGATAAAATGGCTTTTTCGCTGTCAGAAGGTACATTGGTTATAGAATTTGAAAATGGAACTTCTTTGGCATTTAACAGTGAGGAAAAGACATGGAGTGTTTACACCTGGGCAGAACGATATAAAGGACAAGATCGCCCCATATGCTCTGGACGGTGCGAACTATTAAAGGATGCGGAAGATTTATTTCCTATTATGGCTGATGATAAGAAGTATTCAACGGAATTTTTTGCGAATATAATCAATCAAACTCTAATCAGGTATGAAATAATTAAACAGGAACCTTGGGAAGAATTATACTATTATTTACCAAGAGAGGTTGGTTTAATTCTAACATTCTCAAATAAAAGTCAAATGATATTGTCACACCAATTAACAACGCAAGTAGAGGGTACTTTCTTTGCTGTTTTAGAGTGGAATCAAATAGATAAAGATATTTATCAAACGCTCTATAAACCAAGTCGTTTTTGGTAATCACGTATTGGAGAACCTGATCTGTGAAAAATAGTAAATTATATCAGATGACAGAAAATATAATAATGCAGTAAAGAAAGTATAAATGTATGTTTTATAAATTGCAAAAATTATATGAGTATTTGCTGAATAATAATTATTTAAGTGATGCGAAAAGAATAAAAGAAATAACATATGAAATTGAAAAAGGCAGACCGGATCTGGCTAAAGACTGGCTGATTGCCATGTGTCATCCCAGATATTTAGGAGATCTTTATATAAAAGAGTTTAACAGCGTTTATGAATGGTGGAATTTTTTGAGTGAAATATCTGATGAAATAAAGAAAATGTGATCTTTTAGAGTATTTCAATCTCACTACAAAGCGTTAAGATAAGCATATGCCACATAATGTAGTGAACGTCAGTTAGGTTTCCTTCAATTCAGAAAATATAACAGATACAGATTACAGTGAAAATGATTAAAGTTTAAAAGAAAGGTTAGGCATGATTATGAATTTCAGGAAAAAAACAAAGGTAGTTGTTGCAACTTCACTTATGGTGGCGTTCCTGTTGTCTGTCGGAGGATTTACCATTGGAGCATATGCAGCTAAGGAAAATAACAGCGGAATAAAAAAATCAGCGTCTATTATCCATGAAAGCGTGGACATTCTCTATTATGAAAATGGGTGTCCTTATATTCACGACATACTTACAAACAATACGGATAAAACTATTATAGAAACAGAATATTGTATGTTAGCTTATAACGGAAACGGTTTACCATTGAGACTATATTGGAATTTTCTTGATAGCAGTGCAGAAAGCAGTTATGAAAATCTTGTTCGGACAGAGGAGAATATTTTATCCAACCAGACTGAAGATTATCGTGGCGGCTGGTCATTGTATGCTGGAGAACTGATGGAAAGCATGCCGGAAGCTGAAAATGATGAAGCTGCATATTCATTGATCTGTCTAAAACAAGTTGTTTTTGAAGATGGTACTGTTTGGAATAATCCAGATTATGAGAACTGGCTCAAGACATATGCAGGGAAAGAAACCAGAATAGATGAATTACAAAATTATTATCCGCATGCATATGAACTGTAATCAGGGATATGTTTGAATTCTGAGCATTCGATTGGAAGGTGAGGACTTTGGGAAACTATCTTAATCCGGGAAACAGCAGAGATGCATTTTGGACGGATAGAGAGGTATGATATGGCAAGAACAGTCAGCATTGGAAATCAGGATTTTAAAACGATCATAGAAAATCATTATTTTTATGTGGATAAGACAGATTTTATCAGAGAATGGTGGGATAACGGGGATACGGTGACTCTGATCACCCGACCCAGACGTTTCGGAAAGACTTTGGCCATGAGTATGGTGGAAGCTTTTTTTTCTATAGAATATGCGAATTGTAGTGACCTGTTTGATGGACTATCCATATGGCAGGAGGAAAGATATCGGGAACTTCAGGGGACTTATCCGGTGATCAGCCTGTCGTTTGCCAATGTGAAAGACACGAATTATCAGAATACACGGGAAAAACTCTGCCAGTTGATTGCTAGCGAATACGCAAGACATTCTTATCTTCTGGAAGGAAATTATCTTACGGAACAGGAGAAGGATACATTTCGCAGGAAGGCAGCTTCTATGGGAGATGTGGACGCAACGCTGTCTATAAATCAGTTATCAGAATATATGTGTCGTTACTATGGAAAAAAAGTAATCATTCTTCTGGATGAATATGATACTCCTTTGCAAGAGGCATATGTACATGGATACTGGGAAGAACTGGTATTATTTACTAGAAATCTGTTTAATGCAACTTTTAAAACGAATCCGTATCTGGATCGTGGGCTTATGACCGGGATCACAAGAATCAGCAAAGAATCTATCTTCTCAGACCTGAATAATCTGGAAATAGTAACAACTACATCCGTAAAATACCAGGATTCTTTTGGTTTTACGGAGCAGGAAGTTTCAGATGCCTTGGAAGAATACGGATTATCTGAAAAGGAAAGAGAAGTCAAAGACTGGTATGATGGCTTTGCATTTGGAAAGAATACGAGTATCTATAATCCATGGTCTATTGTAAATTATCTGGATAAGCAGGTATTTGGACCCTACTGGGCGAATACCAGTAGCAATCGTCTGGTTGGTAAACTGATTCGAGAAGGCAGCAAAGCGGTAAAACTCATTATGGAAGATTTGATGTGTGGAAAATCATTCCGAACGGATATTGATGAACAGATTATCTATGACCAGCTGAATTGGAGTGAGACAGCAATCTGGAGTTTTCTGCTTGCCGGCGGTTATCTGAAGATCAGGCGGTATGAGACGGGTATGACTGAGTTTGGGGACTGGGTTCAGAATTATGAGCTGATACTTACAAACTTTGAAGTGAAGGTTATGTTTCGAAATATGATTCGAAACTGGTTTAAAACGTCAAGTACCGATTACAATGATTTTGTGAAGGCGATGCTTCAGGGAGATGTTGAAGCTATGAATACTTATATGAATTGGATATGTGAGACCATCTTCAGTTCATTTGACACGGGAAAACGCCCATCCGACAGGACAGAGCCGGAACGGTTTTACCATGGTCTGGTGCTGGGTCTGATGGTCGATCTAAATGATCGCTATTACATCACCTCAAACAGAGAAAGCGGCTTTGGTCGCTATGACGTACAGATGGAACCAAGAAGAACGGAGGATGACGCAATCCTTCTGGAATTTAAAGTGAGAAATCCGAAAAAGGAACACAGTCTGGAAGAGACGCTGCATAACGCGCTGGCACAGATCGAGGATCGGGATTATGCCGCCGGATTGCGCCAGAGAGGAATTGAAGAGAAGAGGATCCGAAAGTATGGGTTCGCCTTTGAGGGTAAAAAAGTTCTGATCGGGTAATTTGCGGTATAATAGCAGCTGGCTATACGAAGAGGAATCACAAATGAATAAACAAAAGAGTTCCAGAATAAACAGAATCATCAGACCAGTATCACGGCTTAGAAAAGCATATATAGCAAGACTGGTCGGAAGATGTGTCATCTTAGCAGGCTGCATTTTTCTCAGCGTTTTAGGATCATCGGAATTTGAATTGCTGGACAGAATGAACTTTTTCAGCCGGTTTTCTGTCCTGCATATTCTTTGGGGAATATGGGTGATTGATATGGTCTGTCAGCACATTCCTGTAAAGCATATGCCTCTCGGCTCACAAAAACTGTTTCGGGAACGATTCCGGCCAGTTCACAAGGAAATCAATTATTCGAGACTTAAAGATTACATAATATCAACAAGAAAAGCGGCCTGCAAAGTTTTTGCCTTATGGACTGTAATAATTGCAGTGATCGGAGTTCTGTTTCATGCCAACATAATCAACAGAACAGTGCTGTTTTTGATTTCTGTTTTTTTCTATGTGTGTGATTTGATCTGTGTACTGATATGGTGTCCATTCCGGTTGATCCTGGGAAACCAATGCTGCACTACCTGCCGTATTTTTAACTGGGATCATCTTATGATGTTCAGCCCTCTGATCTTTATGGGAGGTTTTTATTCGATCAGCCTTGTTCTGATGGCATGTGCTGTCTGGCTGGTATGGGAATTTTGTGTCATGCGATTTCCTGAGCGGTTTTGGGAATTTTCAAATGAGGCGTTGAAATGCTCAAATTGTACCGATAAACTGTGTACACAGTATTGTAAAAACTACAGCAACTCCTGACCAAACCATACAGATTTACAGAAGACGGTTGTTTTGATACAGCGATATAAGCACAAGGGCGCGTTTAGACTGGATAAAGAGAGGTAATTATGAAACAATTACTTTTTGGCACGGCTTATTATGATGAATATATGCCATACGAACGTCTGGAACAGGATGTTGCCATGATGAAAAAGGCAGGGATCAACACAGTACGGATCGCGGAATCCACATGGAGTACCTGCGAGCCGCAGGAAGGCGTCTTTGATTTCTTCCATGTAGAACGCGTTATGGATGCAATGGAAGAGGCAGGAATCCATGTGATCATCGGTACGCCAACCTATGCAGTTCCTACATGGATGATAAAATCCCATCCGGATGTACTGGCTGAGACGGTAAAAGGCAGGGGGATCTATGGGGCGCGGCAGATCATGGATATCACCCATCCGGTATACCGCTTTTATGGAGAGAGGATCATCCGCAGATTGATGGAATGTACTGCTCACAGAAAGTGTGTAATTGGATTCCAACTGGATAATGAGACAAAATATTATGGGACTGCTGGAAAAAATGTTCAGGAACAGTTTGTGAAATATCTGCGGAAAAAATTTGACAATAATCTGGATGTATTGAACCAGGAATTTGGTCTGGATTACTGGAGCAACCGTATCAATGCATGGGAGGACTTTCCGGATGTAAGGGGCACCATTAATGGCAGCCTTGGTGCGGAATTTGAGAAATTCCAAAGGTCTCTCGTAGATGAGTTTTTAAACTGGCAGGCGGATATCGTAAATGAATACCGCAGGGAAGACCAGTTCATCACTCATAATTTTGACTACGAATGGCGGGGATATTCTTTTGGTGTACAGCCGGATGTGAATCACTTCCATGCGTCAAAATGCCTTACGATCGCGGGCGCAGATATTTACCATCCTGCACAGGATGCGTTGACAGGTGCGGAGATCGCGTTTGGCGGTGATATGGCAAGATCACTAAAGCATGATAATTATCTGATTCTGGAGACACAAGCGCAGGGATTTCCGGGATGGACGCCGTATAAGGGGCAGCTGCGCCTTCAGGCATTCAGCCATATTGCTTCCGGGGCAAACAGCGTCATGTACTGGCACTGGCATTCGATACACAATTCATTTGAAACGTATTGGAAAGGGATTCTGAGCCATGATTTTCAGGAAAATGACACCTATCGGGAAGCGTGTATCATTGGTCAGGAATTCTCAAAGATTGGCACTCATCTCGTAAATCTGAAGAAGAAAAACGATGTTGCGATTTTGGTCAGCAATGAAGCGCTGACCGCTTTGAAATGGTTTGGGATTGAGGCGACAGCAGCAGGGAATAAAGGAATCGGTTATAATGATGTCGTCCGCTGGATCTATGATGTATTGTATAAAATGAATGTGGAATGCGACTTTATATGGCCAGAGTCAGATCATTTGGATGAATATAAGGTAATCGTCGTACCAGCCCTTTATGCAGCGCCGGATGATTTATTAAAGAGGCTTGACCAGTATGCTCAGGATGGAGGATATCTGGTTGCAACTTTTAAGACAGCATTTGCAAATGAGAACCTGAAAGTCAGCCATGAGATACAGCCGCATATTCTGAACCGCTGCTTTGGAGTAAAATATCACCAGTTTACATTTCCGCAGAAGGTTGGGTTGACCGGAAAGATCATTGGGGATTCCGTCAAAGGGAAAGCAGAGACTTTCATGGAACTTCTGATACCGGATGGGGCAGAGGTTCTGGCATCCTATGACCACTATAACTGGAAGGAATACGTTGCCGTGACCAAAAACAGTTATGGCAGGGGAAAAGCTGTCTATCTGGGATGTATGACGGATAAAATCACATTGGAGAAAGTCTTGAAGGATATTTTGCATGATGCAATAGCAGAACTGCCGGAAGAAAGATTTCCTGTTATCGTGAGAAAAGGGAAAAATGACCTTGGAAAGACGGTAAGATTCTATCTGAATTATTCTGCGTCAGAGCAGGTTGTGAAAAACGGGTCGCTGGCAGGTATGGAGCTTTTGTCAGAAACAGAGGTTCAAAGCCAGGAGGAGATCCATATTCCAGCTTGGGGTGTTAAAATAGTGGAAGAAAATCAGGCGATTGAGCCATGATAAAAACGGAATGAAGAATTAATTGTGGTTTCCGGGATATCTTGTATAAGAGATATGGCCTGTAAGAATTACAAAGTTTTCTGTTATGGCAAATCCATATTTTCCATTCATCGTAATAATTGACATTACAACAAAAAGGAGATAAAATATAAAAAAATGAGAGGTGTTGTTCATGCAGATTTCAAGCAGGTTTACGCTGGCAGTTCATATACTTACCTGTATAGATGTATTTAAGGATGATTATAAGGTGACAAGTGATTTCCTGGCGGGCAGCACGAATGTGAACCCGGTGATTGTCCGTAAGATACTGGGGCAGTTAAAAGCAGCAGGGCTTGTGAATGTTGCCAGGGGTTCTGGCGGTGCTTCAATCCCCAGACCTTTAAACGAGATTTCTTTTCTAGATATCTACCATGCGGTTGAGTGTATTGAAAATGGAGAGCTATTTCATTTTCATGAGAATCCAAATGGAGATTGCCCGGTGGGAAGGAACATCCATGTGGTTTTGGATGATAAGCTGATGCGGGTGCAAAAGGCCATGGAGGCTGAACTTTCTTCTATTACTCTGGAAGATATTATGCGGGATACAAGGAAATTGATTTGAGATTATGGAATTTGGGGTTTTGAAGTGATTTTCAAAGCCTCAAAATTTTTTTGAAAAACTTTATTGTAACTCTTGACATTACAACAAGAGCGTGCTAATATATGGTTGTAATAAGTATAGTTACAACAAAAAAGTTCTAAAAAGCGGAGGTATCTTAAAATGAAAAAAGTAGTGGAATTTTTGCAGGCAAACCCGGTACAGTATCTGGCGACTGTTGGTCGTGACGGAAAAGCAAAGTGCCGCCCGTTCATGTTCTGTTTTGAGCAGGATGGAAAACTTTGGTTCTGTACCAACAATACGAAGGATGTTTATAAGGATATGCAGGCAAACCCAGAAGTTGAAGTGTCTGTTTCCTCTCCGGAGTATGCGTGGATTCGTCTGGCAGGCAAGGCTGTGTTTGAGAATAACATGACTGTTAAAGAGGGCTGTATGAACAATCCAATTGTCAAGGGACAGTATCAGACTGCAGACAATCCTATCTTTGAGGTATTTTATCTTGAAAATCCCCATGGTGTGATTGCGGATTTTTCCGGTAACCCTCCGTATGAATTTTAGGCGGGATAAAGCACATCTTCGGGGCAGGGTGAAATCCCTGACCGACAGTTGCTATAAAAGTGTGCAGGAACCATCCGGCGGATGGTTCCCTGCAATAGTCTGGATGAAAGAAGATATGACATTTATGAATAAGGCTATTATTTTGAATAAAAGAACAAATACAAAAATGAAACATTATAATACCAGGGCAGTTACAATGACTGCCATGCTTGCGGCAATTTCTTATATTTTGGCTTTTGCGGAATTTCCTGTTCCGCTGTCTCCGTCATTTGCCCGGATGGATCTGTCCGATTTTCCGGCATTGATTGGTGCGTTCGCATTTGGGCCAATCGCCGGTATCATGATTGAGCTTGTAAAAAATGGTCTGCAGTTATTATCTACTTCAACAGGAGGCGTTGGGGAGCTTGCCAACTTTCTTATAGGCGCTTCATATGTGGGGGCGGCAGGTCTTATATATAG
>CAMWMT010000065.1 GCA_947175375.1 uncultured Clostridiaceae bacterium
TTTTCCTCATCCAGAGCAACACCGTATTCTTCCGCATGCTGATTTACCAGATGGATCTGACAGATGGTATCCATAACCTGCTCTTTCAGATCGTCTGCCATCGTGGTCCCGTCCTCATCCACCTCACGACTCCACATATCATCCCCATAAGAATCCAGCATCTCTTTTTCCCATTGCATCTGGTTCATTCGAATGTAAAAATTCCACTCCCGAAGCCCAATCGCTTCCCCGTTTATCGTAAATGCGACTGGGTCCTCTTCTGCAGATGCGCTTTTTGTACTTCCGCAGCCGCACAAAAACACACATGCCAAAAGCAATATCGCCAGTTTTCTCTTCATATTTCCTCCTGATGAAAGTTCCGCATCTACCGGAAGAATGCCCTCTTATCTGGAAGCATTTCCGGCCGCATTCGCGTCCAAAAATCCTTCCGGGCATTCTTCCAGTAGATGCTGTTTTACAGCTCCTCATCTGCCAAGATCTTCATGTTCTCCAATATCTGGCCGGTCAGGGCAAGCATCGTTTTCTCCGGCTTCTGCCGGCCTTTTTTTATCTGATATACGAATTGGACAGGTTCTGTCTTTTTAAACAGCATCGCACCGCCCATCTTCTCGATCAGTTCAGGTATTTTCGCCGGATTGATCCTGGCCTTCTCGTACATGGTAAATACGATCTGGTCTTCTCTCCCCTTGATCTCCCGTATATACAGTTCATGAGCCCGGCTTCGAAGCCTTGTGATCTCCAGAAGATTCTGCACGGACACAGGAGGATCTCCAAACCGGTCGATCAGCTCTTCCAGCATGTCATCTCGCTCCGCCTCATTTTCTACTGCTGCGATCCGCCGGTAGATATCCAGCTTCAGGGCTTCATTTCGAATATAGGAATCCGGGATGTACGCATCGATCTGAACATCCGCTATGGTCTCAAAATCTTCCGATACCTTCTGCTGCTCTCCCTTCATCCTGCGCACTGCCTCATTCAGCATCTTGCAGTACAGATTGTATCCGACTGCCTGCATATGTCCGTGCTGCCTCTCTCCCAGCAAAGTGCCCACGCCCCGGATCTCCATATCCCTCATGGCGATCTTAAAGCCGCTGCCAAGATCTGTATATTCCCGGATGGCATGAAGACGTTTTTCCGCTACTTCCTTCAGCATCTTATCTTTATTATATAAAAGGAATGCATAGGCAGTCCGGTTGGAACGGCCTACTCTGCCGCGGAGCTGATAGAGCTGTGACAACCCCATACGGTCTGCGTCATGGATAATGATGGTGTTTACATTGGAGATATCCATTCCGGTCTCAATGATCGTAGTCGACACCAGAACATCGATATTTCCCTCGATAAATTCATACATAATCCGTTCCAGTTCCTGCTCTTTCATCTGCCCATGGGCAAATGCCACACTTGCCTCAGGCACAAGTTCCTGCAATCGGTGCGTGACATCCGCGATCGTCTCCACGCGGTTATAGACATAATAGATCTGTCCTTCCCGAGCCAGCTCCCGATGCACAGCTGCCCGTACCATCTCTTCATCATATTCACAGACATAGGTCTGTATGGGCATCCGGTCCATGGGCGGCTCTTCCAGAACGCTCATATCACGGATTCCTGCCAGACTCATATGCAGCGTCCTTGGGATTGGTGTCGCGCTCAGTGCCAGAACATCCACATTGGTCTTCAGCTTCTTAATCTTCTCCTTATCTGCAACGCCAAACCGCTGTTCCTCATCAATGATCAGAAGTCCCAGATCCTTGTATTCCACATCCTTTGACAGCACCCTGTGGGTTCCGATCACGATATCCACAAGCCCCTTTCTCAGATCTTCCAGCGTCTTTTTCTGCTGCGCAGGTGTCCGAAAACGACACAGCAGATCGACACGCACCGGAAATTCCTTCATGCGCTGCACAAATGTATTATAATGCTGCTGCGCCAGAATAGTCGTGGGAACCAGATAGACTACCTGACGGCTCTCCTGTACTGCCTTAAACGCTGCCCGGACTGCCACCTCTGTTTTCCCATATCCCACATCTCCGCAGATCAGTCGATCCATGATTCTGCTGCTCTCCATATCCTTTTTCGTATCCTGGATCGCCTTCTGCTGGTCTTCAGTCTCTTCATAGGGAAAGAGCTCTTCAAACTCTTTCTGCCATACCGTATCGGGTCCATAGACATAGCCTTTTTCCGACTGTCTCGCCGCATATAGCTCCACTAGGTCCTTTGCCACCTCCTGAACGGCTCCTTTGACCTTTGACCGGGTCTTCTTCCAGTCCTGTCCTCCCAGAGTGTTCAGCCTCGGGATCTTTGCGGAATCAGCACTTCCGTATTTCTGGATCGCATCCAGCTGGGTTGCCAGAATATAGAGGCAGGAACCCTTGCTGTATTCGATCTTCATATAATCTTTAACGGTCTTATCCACCGTGATCTTCTCAATCCCCCGATAGATTCCAAGCCCGTGATTCTCATGCACCACATAATCGCCGATGGACAGGTCCGTGAAACTGCCGATCTTCCTGCCTTCAAAGACTCTCTGCTTTCTTCTCTTTTTCTTCTTCTCCCTTCCAAATACATCGGTCTCGGAAATGACCGCAAATCGGATCATCGGGTATTCATAGCCCCGGAATACATTCCCATGGACCACCATGATCTCTCCCGGCTGCGCGACCCGTCTTTCATCTTCACTATAAAATGCAGCCAACCCTTCTGCAAGCAGGTCCTCTGCCAGACGTTTTCCCCTGGTTCTGGAGGCGCACATTAAGACTACTTGATACTTTTCCCTCTTCCACCTTTTCAGATCTTTTACAAGCAGCTCAAAATGATTGTTATAGGACTGGACGGACCTGGTCTCCAGACGGCAGCGGCTGTGAAAATCCATCCTCTTATCCGTCGTCTCCAGCGTTCCTAGCGCCGCTCCCCGCATACGACCAAGCCAGTACATCACCTGCTCACAGGGAAAGATCTCCTCCTTTTGCCCCCGCATGATCTGTCCTTTTTCCAGACGGTTCTCAAAATTTTGCCGGTATTCCTTTTCTACGGTCTCTCCCCGTTCAAACAGACGGTTCACCTCATCCAGAAATACCAGAGAACGATATTCCTTCACATAATCCAGAAGGCTCACTCCATCCATGTGGTACTCTTCGGGATTCAGCTCCGCCGCCGGATACAGGACGATCTCCTCCAGATTTTCCATGGAACGCTGACTTTTTACATCAAAGCTCCGAATCGAATCCACTTCTTCATCCCACAGTTCCACACGCACCGGATATTCTTCTGTCAGAGGATAGATGTCCAGAATGCCTCCCCGAATCGCAAACTGCCCTGGAAGCTCTACCTGTCCAACCCGCTCATATCCCATCCGGACCAGACGCAGTTTCACCGCCTCCATCTCCACGACACTGTCTGTGCCAATAGTAAGCACAAGGTCCTTCAGCTTTTCAAACGGAAGCAGCGGGTCCATACACCCATCAAGAGTGGTAATGATCACTGCCGGCTTCCCGGACAGAAGCCTGCTTACTGCTGTCATCCTTTGTCTTAACAGTTCATTTCCCTGAATATCCGCATGAAAAAAGAGAAAATCTTTTGCGGGATAATAGAACGCCTCTTCTCCAAGCGCCTCATATTCCTCATAGATTTCCTTTGCTTTCAATTCGCTGTACGTAAGAATCAGTTTTACCTGCCATTCGCGCCCCAGACTGTACATCAGATGAGTCTTCTGAGACTCCACGCATCCGGTAAGAAGCAGAAGCCCCTCTTTCCTCGCAAGCGTTTCCCTCGCCTGCACAAACGTCTCAAGCTGCAACAGCGGCTCATAAAAAGTATCCATTCGCTGCTCCTAAACTTTCAGATTAAACTCATTCATTGCCCGGTCCGGTCCTTCGGTCAGAATTCCCGCTGCCGCTAATACCGCCCGGTCATATGCTTCCTGCATCTTCTCCTCTGTCTCTTTATCAAAATGCCCCAGCACATGATCCACAAGGTCGTACCCCTCCGGTTTCCCACCGACTCCCACCTTGATCCGCAGAAACACCTGCGTCCCCAGATGCTGTATGATATTTTTGATCCCGTTATGTCCGCCAGCGCTTCCCTTCTTCCGGATCCGAAGCTGTCCCGGTTCCAGGGAGACATCATCATACACTACCAGAAAGTCCTCCTCCGGATCGAGTTTATAAAAATCCATCACTTCCCGGATACTCTCACCGCTCAGATTCATATAGGTCTGCGGCTTCATCAAAAGGACCTTATATCCTTCCACGATCCCGGTCCCGCAGATCGCCCTGTGCTTTTTCTGATTCATCCCAATCCCATATTTCGCTGCCAGCCGGTCGATCACCTGGAATCCCACATTATGCCTTGTCTTCTCATATTTACTCCCCGGATTCCCAAGCCCTGCAATCACAAACATCTTCTCTCTCCATCCTGTCTCTTCCACAATAATCCATGTGTATTTTACATGACCACCCCTCTTTTTGCAACCCTGACATATCAAAAAAGGCTCATCGGAAAATAAGGTTCCAGCTGTATGATAAGCAGCGCTGTATGGATTGGAGCGGACAGGGAATCGGCTTTGTCTGTCTCAGGCGGACGTACAAGTCCGATTGAGACAGACGAAGCCGATTCAATGTCCGATACACTCCATACGAGCGCTTATCATACAGCTGGAACCGAGTTCCCCGACAGCCTTGTCTTTGGTGCTTCATATTTCGAAATCCTGATTCGTTACTGCTTCTCTGCCGTCCCGGCAACCGCCTCTTCATACCGTTTCAGGATCATCGTCTGAATCGTCTCTCTCGTCAGAGAGTTGATCGGATGTGCAATATCACGATATTCCCCATCCGAAGCTTTCCTGCTCGGCATCGCGATAAACATCCCTTTCTCTCCTTCGATCACCTTGATGTCATGAACTACAAATTCCTCATCGATCGTGATCGATGCAACAGCTTTCATCTTTCCTTCTTTTGCCACTTTGCGGATTCGTATATCTGTAATCCTCATGATAAAACTCCTTTTTATCTGACAGCTCCCTCAGATCCCACAGTTACATGACCCATCTCTCATTCTTCTCAATGACTACCTTGATGCCATCCTCACCCACATGGCGGGTATTTGCCCGGATCGTGTCCCGGCTCTCCACGATGCAGTTCTCTATATAGGTGTTGTCTCCAAGATATACATCGTTCAGAATGATCGAATTTTTGACCACGCAGTTGTTCCCCACGAACACCTTTTTAAACAGAACCGAATTCTCAACGGTACCGTTGATGATACACCCGCTGGCAACCAGGCTGTTTTTTACATTTGAGCCCGTGTTGTATTTCGCCGGGGGAAGATCCTGCACCTTGGAATAAACTTCCGGATATTCCTGCAGAAAATGCTTCCTTACCTCCGGCTTCAGGAAATCCATATTCGTCTGATAATAGGATTCCACCGAAGAGATGCTGTTCCAGTAGCTGTCCATCCGGTACGCGTAGATCTTCTTTATATTCTTATAGCGGATCAGGATATCCCTTACAAAATCATAGCGGTCCTCCTGCGCGCATTTCTCGATCAGTTCAATGAGCTGGCGTCTGCGGATGATATAAATGCCGCAGGAGACCAACGTTGCATCGGTCACCATCGGTTTTTCTTCCATGTCGATCAGCCTGCCGTTCCCGTCGTCCCTGACCACGCCGAAACGGCTCATGTCAGTTCCTTCCGGCATCTCTTTGCATACGACCGTGATATCCGCTTTCTTCTCAATATGGTATTCCAGCACCTTATTGTAATCCATCTTATAGACACCGTCACCGGAGACGATGACCACATATGGTTCATGGCTCTCCTTCAACCAGTCCAGATTCTGATAGATACAGTCTGCCGTTCCCCGATACCAGTAATTGTTTTCTGCCGTTACCATAGGAGTAAAAATATACAAGCCGCCCTGCTTTCTTCCAAAATCCCACCATTTGGATGAACTCAGATGTTCATTCAAAGAACGGGAATTATATTGGGTCAATACTGCTACCTTCTGTACATGGGAATTGGTCATATTGCTGAGCGCAAAGTCGATCCCGCGATAGCTGCCTGCCACCGGCATGGCTGCAATGGCCCGCTTGCTGGACAGTTCCTTCATCCTGTGGTTGTTGCCGCCTGCTAAAATCAATCCGATCGCTCTCATTATCTGTCACCTGCCTTAATCAATGTCTCACCGCTTGCAAGCACTCCATCCGGATAATCACTGTTCTGTGTCTCACCGGAGACAGCCGTATTCAGTCCGATCTGCACGCCGGACGGAATGACTGTATTTTCACCAATGGTCACAAGGCCAAAGGAATATACCTTCGGATTCACTCTGTTCGGGATATTCTCTCCAGTTCCCAGGATGCAGTTCTCTCCGATGACGACCTCCTCGGCAATAATCGACCGGTCGATCTGGCATCCTGCGCCGATGGATGTATTCTTCATAATGATCGAATCGCGTACCACAGCGCCCTTCCCAACCGTAACGCCAGCTCCGATCACAGAGTTGATCACCTTGCCCTCTATGGTGGAGTTACCGCAGACGATACTCCGCTCGATAAACCCGTCTTCCGATACATAAAGTGGCGGCACCGCATCGCTCTTCGTATAGATCTTCCAGAATTCTTCGTACAGATTGAATTCCGGAATGATATCGATCAGCTCCATATTCGCTTCCCAATAGGAACCCAGAGTCCCTACGTCTTTCCAGTAACCATTATATTCATAGGAGAAAAGACGCTCGCCATTTGCCAGACACTCCGGCAGAATATGCTTTCCAAAATCGCAGTTCGGTACACTCCGCATCTTGATCAGCGCATCTCTAAGCACCTTCCAGGTAAAGATATAGATACCCATGGATGCTAGGTTGCTCCTTGGATTCGCGGGTTTCTCTTCAAATTCACTGATCTGGCCGTTCTCATCCGTGATCACGACACCGAAACGGCATGCCTCCTCCCATGGAACCGGCATACATGCGATCGTGACAGCTGCGTTATTCTCTTTGTGATACTCCAGCATTATCTCATAATCCATCTTGTAGATGTGATCGCCGGAAAGGATCAGAACATAATCCGGATTATACGTATCAATATAATCGATATTCTGATAGATCGCATTAGCAGTCCCGGAATACCAGTCACTTCCCGCACTCTTCTCATACGGAGAGAGGATCGTCACTCCTCCGTTGTTACGGTCCAGATCCCACGGCATACCGATCCCGATATGCGTATTCAGGCGAAGCGGCTGATACTGTGTCAGTACTCCAACCGTGTCGATACCCGAATTGATACAGTTGCTGAGAGGGAAGTCAATAATACGATACTTTCCGCCGAAGGCCACTGCAGGTTTTGCCACTTTTGCAGTAAGCACTCCCAGCCTGCTCCCCTGTCCGCCTGCCAAAAGCATGGCTATCATTTCTTTTTTAATCACGCTATCACCTCTTGCCATAACATAAAATACTTTAATGCCCGTATTATACCATGTGCTCCGCACATGCTCCCTCCGGGGGATGCGGCCGTTCTGCTGATGTATTTGTCCTCCCTCTGGTCGGACGCAGAACGGCGCGGTATAATCCTTTATCAGGATTATACCATATCTTCTGTGAATAGTGAATATTTTCACACAAAATTGTCCTCGTTTTTTTGTCATTTTTCGATATTTTATTTATTTTCAAAAAACACCGAGATTATATTTTCGTCATTTTTCACAGAAAATTTCCAATTTTTGCATGTTTTTTAATATTCCTTTTCATTTTATTTTATCTTCCCTCATTGATTTTTCCCATAAAGAAAGTATAATAAAAAGAAAAAAGGAGATGTTTCCATGTATCAGATAGATTTTCATATTCCAGTGCATGTTCATTTTATCGGCATCGGCGGGATCAGCATGAGCGGCCTTGCCGAGATCCTCTTAAAAGAAGGCTTCACTATATCCGGCTCCGATGCCAGCCGTTCCGCGCTCACCAGCCATCTGGAAAGCCTTGGGGCTTCCATCGCCTATGGACAGCGTGCGGAGAATATCCACGGCGATATCGATGTGGTCGTCTATACTGCTGCCATCCATCCGGACAATCCGGAATATGCAGCTGCCGAAGCAGCTGGGATTCCGACGCTCACAAGAGCGGAGTTACTAGGACAGATCATGCGCAATTACCACACGGCCATCGCAGTGGCAGGCACCCATGGAAAGACCACCACGACCTCCATGCTCTCCACCCTGCTTCTGGCTGCAGAAAAAGACCCGACCATCACGGTAGGCGGTATCCTGCCGGAGATCGGAGGCAACATCCGGGTCGGACATTCCGATACCTTTTTGACAGAAGCCTGTGAGTACACCAACAGCTATCTGTCCTTTTATCCAACCGTCAGCATCATACTGAATATCGAAGAAGACCATATGGATTTCTTTAAGGACCTTGCAGATATCCGCTCTTCCTTCCACCAGTTCGCCGGGCTTCTTCCGGACGACGGGCTTCTGGTCTTAAATGGAGAGATCGAACGCCCGGAAGAGATCACGGACGATATCAGGGCCCATTTTGTCACCTATGGACTGACAGGAACAGAGGATTATTCCGCTGATCCGGACAGCATTACTTGGGATGAACGGGGCTGCGCCTCCTTCCTGTTATACCATCAGAAAGAAGCAGTGGGTCCGGTCACGCTGAATGTTCCGGGAATCCACAATGTGTCGAACGCACTGGCGGCTCTGGCAGCCGCACTGGAGCTTGGCATTGGATTCGACCAGGCCGCGTCTGGACTGAGCGATTTTCACGGCACTGACCGTCGCTTCCAGTACAAGGGACAACGGCAAGGTGTGACGATTGTTGACGATTACGCACACCATCCCACCGAGATCCGGGCAACACTTACGACTGCTGCACACTGTCCCCACCGGGATATCTGGTGCGTCTTCCAGCCGCATACCTACACCCGCACCCAGGCGTTTCTGAAAGAATTCGCCCAGGCTCTCTCTCTTGCGGATCATGTGGTTCTCGCCGATATCTATGCCGCAAGGGAACAGAATACCATCGGCATCAGTTCCGAAGATCTCTTAAAAGAACTGCAAAAAACCGGAACCGACTGCTGCTACCTTCCGTCTTTTGAAGAAATTGAAAAATTTTTATCAGAAAAATGTATGCACGGGGACCTGTTGATAACTATGGGTGCCGGAGATGTGCTGAAAATCGGGGAAAATCTGCTTTCCAGATAAAGTTATCCACATTATCCACATGTTTATCAACATAATAAGTTGTATAGGCATGTGGATTTTTTCGTGGATAAGACATTTACATAATACACACAGGACCGCATCCCAAAAATCCTTTATTTTTCCCTGTTTTCCGTCGTTTCTTGTCGAATTAGGTTTCCCATAATGAAAACTGTCCACCAAGTTATCCACATTATCCACATGTATTACACTGCCCTTTTTCCGCTTCCCTGTGGCTTTTTCGACCTATTTTCTTTTTTCAAAGCTTGTGATATAATGTCACCAACTGGAGCGAAGCGGAAGTTGATGACC